>NZ_JASJOJ010000039.1:0-42606 GCF_038519165.1 Photobacterium sp. SP02 | reverse complement strand
CAAAAACAAACAGTTACGATTT
Organism: Photobacterium sp. SP02; assembly: GCF_038519165.1. NCBI lineage: Bacteria > Pseudomonadati > Pseudomonadota > Gammaproteobacteria > Vibrionales > Vibrionaceae > Photobacterium > Photobacterium sp. SP02. The sequence continues at coordinate 42,584 of NZ_JASJOJ010000039.1, read as the reverse complement.
TTCGTGAATTTTAAACTCATTTTTGTTGCCAACTTTTTGGAAAATTTTCTAATTTTTTGTTTTTTAAACCCGAAATTTGCAGCAACTATTTTCACATCCATACTTTTCTTTTAACTGTCTTTCTTCTTTATATATAAACGCCAATTTATCTGGCCAGCTCTCGCTTATTTAGTGAAATCTAAAACCTCTGCCACATTTTTCGACATCCGTTAAATTGCCTGCCTTTACAGTGTTTTTTCCTATTAAAAAGCTCATAGTGAAACCCCTTACCACCATGCACCCATGCTAATTGCCACCAAGTATTAAAATAGTCACTAATACAGCGACTTATCGCACTGGCTTCGGCCATCGGCCTTTTTAAAATCTGATTATAATCCGGGCTTTACCTGATTCGAATTTGATGGGCCTATGATTAACGTAAATTTAGCTTCTCTGATTCAACGCCTGCATCCTATTGCGAAAGTCGCACTGGAAGATGCAGCCGCACTCGCTGTTTCTGAACGTTCAACGGAAGTATCGATTGAGCATTACCTGCTTAGTCTGCTTGAACGCCCAAACAGTGATTTCGACTTAATCCTGGCAAGTTTTGACTGCTCCGAAAATTTAATTCGCCAGTCTCTGAATGCCTCGCTGCAGCGCAGTGATAAATCCGCCGGTGGTAAACCTGTTTTTTCTGCCCTATTGATTGAATGGCTGCAGGAAACCTGGCTGATGTCATCCATCGACTTAGGGCAGCAACAGATCCGAACCGGGGCATTACTGCTGACACTGGTTAAAAACCCGGTGCGTTACGGCCAGCATGACATTCAGAGCTTGTTTGAACCGATCAACAGCGAAACCCTGAAACGAAACTTTGATCAGTTCACCGCAGATTCGATCGAAGCGCAGGTTGCCAATACCGAGAGCAGCGATCCGCGCCAAGAAGGCACTGCACTGAGTAAGTTCACCATCGATTTCACCGGGAAAGCCCGTGAAGGTAAAATCGACCCTGTGTTCTGTCGCGATCGTGAAATTCGCCAGATCATCGATATTCTCGCCCGTCGCCGTAAGAATAATCCCATTGCTGTCGGTGAACCGGGTGTCGGCAAAACCGCCGTGGTAGAAGGCCTGGCGCTGAAGATTGTCGAAGGCGATGTGCCGGATATCCTCAAAGGCGTCGAATTGTTCGGCCTGGATATGGGTTTATTGCAAGCCGGTGCCAGCGTAAAAGGCGAGTTCGAAAAACGTCTGAATGGCGTTCTTGATGAAGTCAAAAACTCACCAACGCCGATTATTCTTTTCATTGATGAAGCCCATACTCTGGTTGGCGGCGGTAATCAGGCTGGCGGCAGTGACGCGGCGAACCTGCTCAAACCTGCGCTGGCGCGGGGTGAAGTGAAAACCATCGCGGCGACCACCTGGTCGGAATACAAAAAATACTTTGAAAAAGATCCGGCGCTGGCCCGCCGCTTCCAATTGGTGAAGTTAGACGAGCCTTCACCGAAAGAAGCTGCGCTGATCATACGCGGCCTGCGTCCGGCTTATGAAAAAGCCCACAATATTTATGTGCGTGATGATGCCATCGCCTGTGCGGCCGAGCTGTCTTCTCGCTATATCTCAGGTCGTCAGCTGCCGGACAAAGCCATTGATGTGCTCGATACCGCTTGTGCCCGCGTCAATATCAGCCTGCGAGCAACCCCCGCGCCGGTTGAAAGCCTGCAACAGCAAATTGCCTCGCTCAACCGGGAACTGGAAGGTCTGAAGCGCGACGAACTGCAACAAACCGGCGATAAGAAAAACGCTTCCCTTATCCCGCAGATTGAAAACCAGATCACTGATTTAAAAGAAGAACTGACGGCACTGACAGCCCAGTGGCATCAGGAGAAATCGCTGATCGATGAAATGATCAGCCTGCGCCAGAAGCTGCACATCGCCACTGGCGAAGCCGAAGAAACCGCCTCTGCAGAAGACCATGCAGAAAATAGCAACGCAGCCGATATGGATGAGGCCTCGATTCGTGCTGCCATTCTGCGTTGTCAGGAAGCACTGGATGCCTGCCGTACAGACCAAGTGCTGGTTCACTTTGAAGTTGGCCCCGAAGAAATCAGTCAGGTTATCGCAGACTGGACTGGCGTGCCTGTCGGTAAGGTCTTAAAAGACGAGTCGTCGTCGGTGCTGCAACTAGATGAATCACTCGGAAGCGTGATCAAGGGCCAGCCGTTTGCGATCAGCTCGCTCAGTGAAGGCATCCGCGCCGCCAAAGCCGGATTGATGAATCCGGATGCCCCTATGGGCGTCTTCCTGCTGGTCGGTCCGAGTGGTGTGGGTAAAACGGAAACGGCCCGCGTCATTGCCGATCAGCTGTTCGGCGGCGACCGCTTTATGACCACCATCAACATGTCGGAATTTCAGGAGAAGCACACCGTTTCGCGCCTGATCGGTTCACCGCCGGGTTATGTGGGTTATGGTGAAGGCGGTATGCTGACTGAAGCTGTCCGTCAGCGCCCGTATTCTGTGGTGCTGCTGGATGAAGTGGAAAAAGCCGATCCGGAAGTGATGAACCTGTTTTATCAGGTCTTCGACAAGGGCACACTGAACGACGGCGAAGGCCGGGCGATTGACTTCAAAAACACCCTGATCCTGATGACCAGTAACCTGGCGACGCAAGAAATCGAAGCGCTGACTCAGCAAAGCGATGACATTACCGCACCGCAGATTGCTGATGCCATTCGTCCGACACTGAACCGCTACTTCAAACCGGCACTGCTGGCCCGCATGAACGTGATCCCTTATCTGCCACTGGCCGATGCGGCGATGACCGACATTATTCAGCACAAGCTGGGCAAACTCGGCGCCCGCCTGAAAGCCAATCACGATCTGACGCTGGCCTTTGAACAGGATCTGGTTGATTTTGTGCTGGGCCATTGCCGACTGAGCGAAACCGGTGCGCGTAATATCGATGCCGTGATCAACCGTCAGCTTCTGCCTCAGCTCTCCAACGAACTGCTGGGGCATCAGGGTGAAGAAAGTGTTCATACCACACTGACAGTTTCTGTTGATGAACAAGGATCGATCGAGTATGCCTTCAGTTAATTCTGGAGAACTCAATAACCTGTTACTGGCAATCAGTCAGACCTTGTCAGACCGTACACAGCTGGCGTCCACCATGGACGCCATTCTGGCCGCGGCACGTCAACTGACTCAGGCGAAGCACGGTATCATGTACGTGCTGGACCAAACCGGACAGGCATTAGTTCCCCTCAGCGTACATAAACACGAGCAAGCCATTATTGACCACATCTGGCTGCCCATGCAGCTGGATATGCTCAAAGATAATGACCCTTTTGGTTATGCCATCACTTCGGGCGAGATCGTTCTGATCAACGATCTGTACACCTATTCCGGCTATAACTGCGATCTGATTTATCAGAATGAAGCCGCCATGGGTCTGCACAGTACCAACCTGCTGGCCTGGCCGCTGAAAGATCACCAGAATCTGACCGTTGGATTACTGGTGTTGTTCGACTTGTGTCTGATCGACGATGAACAGTCGCTGTCTGTCTTTACCAAACTGGCTGGCACCAGTATTCGTCAGGCCACCCTGCTGGATACCTACCACACCAGCCTGCGTAATTTAGAAGCCGACAATGCGGCGCTTAACCGTGAAAATCAGCAACTGAAAGCCCGAAAAAAACCCAACTATGATGGGCCAATTGCGGAAAGCGAACCGATGCGTCAGGTACTTGAACGGCTGCAACGCATTCTGACCTTACCGGTTGATGTGCTGCTGCGAGGTGAAACCGGCGCTGGTAAGGAAGTGATTGCCCGTTATATTCACGACAATTCCAATCACTCAGATAAGCCCTTTATCGCGCAGAACTGTGCGGCTATTCCGGAACAACTCCTTGAGTCGGAGCTGTTCGGCCATAAAAAAGGCGCCTTTACCGGGGCCGATAAAGACAAAATCGGGCTGTTTGAAGCGGCTGATGGCGGCACATTATTTCTTGATGAAATCGGTGATATGCCACTGCTGCTCCAGGCCAAGTTGCTACGTGTGCTGCAGGAGCGTAAATTCCGCGCCATTGGCTCCAGTGAAGAGCGCAGTATTGATGTTCGTGTGGTTGCGGCGACGCACTGTAATCTGATGGATAAAATCCAGAAAGCCGAGTTTCGCGCCGACCTGTTTTACCGGCTGAATGTCTTCCCGATTAATCTGCCGCCACTGCGTGAACGACAAGATGACATTCTGCCACTGGCAGAGCATTTCATTGCCCATACCAGCCAGAAAATGCAACTGGACAGCGAGCCTGTGCTGAGCAAAAAAGCCCGCAAGCAACTGCTGGAGTACAGCTTTCCGGGTAATGTGCGGGAGCTGAGAAATGTCATAGAGCGGGCGGTTTTGCTGTCGGATTTTGAAACTGTAGACGCGCTTGAGCTGGGCGAAGCGGATACCTTTATTCCCGCAGATATCCCCGAAGAAACGATTTTTGAGGTTGAATTACCCGAGATTGACGCCGGCTCATTAAAAGATTCGGTCAATCAGTACGAGCGGGATGTCATTATCAAAACCCTGGAGCGCTTTAACTGGCAGACCCGAAAAGCCGCTGAATCTCTTGCTGTCCCTCTGAGTACGCTCAATCATAAAATCAAGAAGTATGAGATTTTGCCTTAGCCTTCACGTTTCTCCCTCTGTGTTGAGGGAGAATACTTGCGTAGCCAACCAAAGCATTACCCCGCCAACATAATCTCCATTCATTATTCGTTCAATTCATTTGACCTATTTCTGTTTCTATCACCCACATCAGATGCTTCAGTAAAGCCCAGTTTATTGTGCTAAAAATAGCTTTATTAATAACTTATAGGCCGTGCTACCTTTCCTGATACAACGTTCGAATAGCCTGACGCAGCACTCAATCATCCGGATTAAATCGGCACTTAATAATAATTATTATCGGCTTAAGCATTGCTACAGCATACAATGACGAGTGAAGCGAACAGCGTTTTTTTTATTCATTTATCATCTCTTCGAATATGTAAAATCAATATGATAAATGGTGCGAATACTCATGATCATATGAACTCAATACACCAAGATGCATATATGGTTTTCATTGCATGAAGATCACTGATGAGGCTCGGTAACGGCGAAAAAACACCCAGTAACGTTTAGCAAGATTCGGTAGGGGGGAGATAAAAAATCACCGCCGAATGGCGGTGATTATTAGTGCTTACTGAACGAATATATTGGCTGTTTTTCCTTGGCCGTAATTCTCGTATTTATCTTCATAACCAGCCTGAACACCGATGCTCTGAGCGCCTAGATCTAGCTTAGCTGAATTTAATTCATATATAAACTCAGTCCGTTCTGGATTAGTCTGCAGGATAGTCCACTTTTTAGATAATATAGAATTTTCAGGTGTCGGTGTAATACTACCCGGAACTGAGCGATTAAATGTAAATTTAACTTTCAATTTCTGCCCTTGTGTAACCGTTGAGCTACCATCCGGGAATGTAATTTGCGCTGTCAATGGCGAACCAATCACCGCTATATTCATTTCAGCAGGATCACCTGGCATCTGATCATCCGAAGAGACATAGCTGCCTTCAGGAATACTGATATTGACATCCGTATCCAAACCATTTGGCGATATATAATCAACTTCCCAGCGATTACCAGATCTTTCATTAAAGTTACTGAAATAACCTACATTACTGCCAACAGTCGGTGTGGCCACCAAATCATCAACCGTAAAACCTTCAATCCCTTCAGAGAATTGAATAGACAACGTCTTGGTTTTGTTTCCACCCATTTCAACACCATCAGGAGAAGTAATCGTCGCTGTTGGCACAGTCCAAGCTTCAATCACTATACCTTGCTGAACTTCGGTGACAGGGTTACCAGCATAGTCTTTGGCCGTGATTTCCAAATCATATACACCCGGTATGACAGCAAACTCAAAACCATAGGTTCCACTTGGCTCGCCTGGCTTCGAAATACTTGCAGGGTTTTGCAAATTCCCTTCAGAATTCTTTAGCTTTGCAATAACTGATGTTGGATCCAGGTTCGCATCAGAAATATCAGCCGTAATTTCCAATCTGTAGCGACCATTTTCTGGCTGTACCTTCAACTGATTAGGTAAAATGTTCAGAATCATCGGATTTACCATATCAATAATCAATGGTGATATGGTCACTGGTGAGCTTTCGCCTTTCAAGGTATAGCTAGTCAGTGAGCGTCCAAGATTATCCAGAATGGCCAGTTTCAGGTGATATGGCCCCTGCATACTTTCAGTCAGAGTTGCAATCTCAGTCGCCGTCGTCAGACCGTTGAATTCTCCGGCCAATGTAATTGGGCTCAGACCCGCAGCCTGTGGCTCCAGTGTTAGAGCATAGCCTTTCACTTCTGCGCGTGAATTCGGATCCGTAGTCGTGCTGATATTAAACGTCTGACTGTTATTTCTCAGAACAATGTTCGAACCGACTTTCTGCGCCCCTAACAGTTCTAGCGTCGCTATTGGCTTAATGATATTGACAGTGAATTCTTTGACGTCTTTTTGCCCAACTTTATCTTCAACTGTCAGAGCCACTCGGAAACTGTCTTTATTTCCTAATAGTGCAGCATCAAACGTCAGCTGTGTAATAGTGTCATCACCGTATGATTTTTCAACAACAAATGATGAGTTGCCCAGATCTTTGACCGTATATGTGACCTTCTCTAGTCCACTTGCTTCATCAGACACATCAAAGTTCATCAATACATTACCATTACCGTCATTTCCAATACTGTAAACATCAGCAATAACTGGTGGTGCCTGATCAATACCAAGATCTATCTTAGTTACCGGATAATTGCTATTCCCCCAATCATCTTCAACTCGGACAGTCACAGGAATACTGTTCTCAACATAATCCGCTGCAATTTGTCCTGTAAATGTGGTACAGCGGTAAGCTGGATCATCCACGCATTGATTTACACTATCACCAAAATTATCCGGGTGAGTATTGAATTCAAATTTAGTATTACCTGTGTTAGTACCACCTAAATTAATATAGATATTTCCAAGATTAGCCTCTTGGCCCAGACCTATTTTTAGATTGAACTCCACCGTCTTACTATTAATAAAATCTCCATTTTTCTTATCTGTAATTTCAACAACTGGCTTGGTATTTGGCACTAACAATTGAATCGTAGAATCTACATCCAATACTGTATTGCCAGCCATATCTTTAAGCCCAGTGATTTTAACAAAATGCTCTACATCACCATTTCGAACCAAATCATCATATTTACCGGTAAACTTATAAGTAATCGTCTTGTTACCATTACTCCGCTGAATACCCGTTGGCTCGTATTCTTTCAAGCCTTTCAATAATTTAACGGCAGCAGTGTCATTCATGCCTGACAAGGCATCTGTTACCATAATATTCAAGGTAATCATTTTCACACCATCAACCTTGTCTACTTCGCCTTTCTTCAACATAAAGTTGTCTTTATTGGCGATCACAGGTGCATCGATATCGACCATGTTGAACGAGAAAATCTGGTCAACTTTGGCATCATTACTTGCAGTTGTTCGGGTGATCAGCACCGGATTATTCGCCATATTGCGGTCAATGTTGTCGAACTGACACACAGGCGAGGCGGTGTTGGTGTAGACCTTGTAGTAGCCCGACGTATCGTTATCCGGCGCGCCGTCACCGGTGTAATCTTCGCGTAGCCAACATTCGAGTTTATTCAGGACGGCACCTTCCGCATTCTGAATGCCGAATTCAGCACGCAGGCTCTGGCCAAAAGTGAATGTCCCGAAGTTTGCCGGGTTCAGAACGGTCAGGCTGTAGCCTTCACGCTGAACGGTCAGCGGACGTACTACGGTTGTTTTCTGACGCGGACTCGCTTGGTTGACCTTGGTTTTGTTATAGACATCAACAACCAGGTTGTATTTACCGTCGTTGGCAATCTGAGTATTCAAGGTCGCTTTACGTTGTGTTTCATTGCCCGGTACAGGACTAAAGACAATGGTTTCGCCCTGCTCGGTGCCAACACGGAACAGGGTTGCTTCCACCTTATCAATACCACTTTCAGGATCGACCGCATTCAGATAGAGGTCGACGGTTCCCACTTCAGTGATCGTCTGGGCCGGACTAATTTCAAGGTTATTACTCTGATAACGCGCTGTTAGTGAGGCATCAGGCGGTGTGGTATCCACCTGAATAGCAAAGGTCGTTTTATCCTGCAGATTGCCACGAATATCCTCAGCATTGATTTTCAGGGTGAACTTCTGCTGCATATTGGTTTCAATCTCGTTCGGATTGGTTGGCTGTGTCCCAGCTACGCCCGGCGGTGGGGTTGTGCCGGTGTAAGTCCAGTAAACCACTGAACCCGGTTTGATCGGATCTGTGCCCTCATCCTGAACCGAGATACTGAACACATAACCCGGCTCAACGAAGTCATTCACTTCATCAAAGTTATTTAACGTGATTGTCGGGCCTTCATTATCGAAGTAAGTTGAGACCGCATTTGAGCGGCTCTCGAAGCCATATTTATCTGTCGCTTTGACAAACACTTTGATCTGATGGCCTTCGCTGGTATTGATCAGCGACGTATTCGCCTTTTGCAGATCAATATTAATGTTGGTCAGCCCCTCCGGCTTGAACGGTTCCACCAGCTTGACTTCACTGGCGCTCAGTTCCTGCCAGAAACTGATATTTTCAACACTGGAGTCATCCGTAATGCTGGCAATATTGGCAATGAATTTGGTCCCCATAATATTGCCGGATAACTCAGGTGCTGTACCGTCTTTCAGCGTCGGTGTCGCGATCGCCGGACCCATTTTATCAATCTTGAATGCAAAGGTGCCTTCCCCTTCATTCGGCGGATAAGCTGTATCCCGCGCTGTGATATAGAGCGTGTAGGTTTTCCCATGCTCCAGGTTCGCCGCGACCAGCTGCATTTTGGTGTTGGCTTTATCGCCCAGCAGATACGCTGGTACTGTTGAGCAATCCGGGCCGCACGGCGCCAGATCAATCAGTCCTGCGCCGGTATGCAGTTTGAGTTCAATATCACCCAGCGCACTGACATTCCCGATCCCATTATTCAGCACCGCGAGTGGCGACCACTGGCTGTTACCGCCCAGCAGTTCCACGTCAGAATCCAGCACTTCCGGTGCCTGAAAATCGACATTCACCCGAAAACGACCGACATTCGGATCGGTAGCAGGAATGAAGTTCCCGAGTTTATCCGCACCTTCGGTGATCAGCGTCCATGAACCGGCATCCAGATGAACCGGTTTCGGAATTTCCAGATCATCGGCACACTGCGTATCCAGACACAGATACAGGGTCACGATGTTACTCTCGGATTTGGATTCATCCTGCGTCACCACACGCTCTTTGGTGCCGTTGCGGAAAATGAATCGACGCTTGGCGGGATCCTCACCAACGCGCTCATCCACTTCAAATTTCAGTGTTTGTTTAAAGTTGGTGTTGATATACGTGGTATCTGGCAGATTGTCGGCTTTAAACGGCGGAACGAAGGTATACTTCGGCGGATCGTTATCAATAATAAAGATGGTCGCTTTTTTGGTCTGGCCGTTATAACCATGGCTGTTGCCTTCACGGTCAGTTGCACTCAGCAACAGATCCAAACGGGCGATACCCGGATAGTCGTTGGCCGTATCCAATCCAAACTGATGCTTCTCTGCATAGGCATCGTTATCGATTTTATTGGCCGAGATCCCGGTTGGCGTAGTCGCATTGTTCTCGGTGTCCACACCCCAGAACAATTCTAGCTTGGTCGGCTGCGCGCTTTTATCCAGACCTGACGGGTCAGTCACATTCACAATTGCGCTCAGATCCCCGCTCACGTACCACTTGTTGAATAACTGAATGGCATTACTGGCCAGCGGGTCGAGGCTGACTGCTGGCGGCTCCTGATCGACCGCTTCCGCAGGCGAGTTAAAGACCTTCTGGCTTTGCAGCGTCGGATCCGATTTCGCAAAGCGGTTGGCATAATACATCGCCACTTTGTCATCGACTTTGCCGGTAAACTTTGTTTTCACAATGTCGTAGAAATGTTCGCCCAGTTTCTCGCGGTAATAATTTTCACCCAGCGGATCATTGGCAAAATACAGTTGCTGACCAGCGGCATTCTTTCCATCCGGTTTTCCGTCTCCAACGATATCCGTGTAATACAGTTTTGCCAGATCCGTACTGTTTTGTACCGCACTCGCATTGGCAATATCACCCATGGCTTCCAGCAGGAAGCGGTACAGATATTTACTGGACGGCGGGTTTGGAATCGTCAGCAACTCATCATTATTCGCGTAATAAGTTGTGGTCGGGTTGAAGCCGAAGAACTGGCTGGTCTGCTCCCCGAACATGGCATTCACATCCGAGAGAATGCCCTGAGCCGTGCCTTGTGTTTTATTCGATTGATCAAACAGGTAATCAAAGAACCCGGACTGGAAAACCGACAGTTCCGTGATGATAAACTCACGATCCCCGGATTCACCGCCTACAATGCCGTAGCTGCGCAGGCCGTGTTCTTCGGTCAGGTCAAATTCAGTCAGTGCATTCTGACTCCATTTGTAGAACTGGGTTGACCCCGTCACCGTTACCCTGTGGATCTCACCGGCAAACTGAGAATGCGTCTGGCAACTGGCCGTGTCTTTCAGCGTGCCGCCGCCTGTTTTCGACGGCTCAGCAAGCATCTTACACGACGCAATCGACGCCCACTGGCCGGAGGCGTTTAGCCGTTCAATGGTTGCACTCGCGCCAATATAAGGCGACGTCACCTTGATCGAAGGCAGGTTAAAAGTAGATTTGAACTGAAACTTATAAGGCACAGATAAGTTGCCTGAACCGTCCTCAGTCACAATGGTAATGGTTTGCGCGTAGCTTTCATCCACCCGGGTGAAGTCTGCCCCGAAGATTTCCCGGACAAAAGGAATGAAATAACGCGCTTCGCTGATATAGCCTTCGCTGTCGGGTGCCGGAAACACTTCATGGGGAAGCTGGCCCAGATTACTTTTCACTGTCCGGGTAATCGCGACCGGCTCACCGATTTTCCCCGCTTCATAAGTGACAATGACATTGAGTTCCTCTGCCGAGGAACTGGTCACTTCAGAGCTGCCCGTGGCGTCTGAAACACTCAGAGTCAGATACGGCACCTGATTCTGATCAAGCACCAGGGTGGTAAAGTCTGCAAAATCAACTTCCGGATGAACGCCTTTCAGCCCTTGCAGGGCATAAGCATAATTCAGGTTCAGATACTGTTTTCCGTAAAGATCCTGGAAATATTCTTGCGTCAGGTTGTCCTGATATTCGCCGGTATCTGCGTCGAAGAACTTCATCGCGACTTCAGGAAACGCGACGCTTTGCGTCGGCGCTGTGGTATCCGACAGAATCAGATGCTGTGCCTGACTTTTGTTGCCGTTACCGTCCGTTGCGGTGAGGAAGAAGGTGGTCTGTCCGCCAATGAACAGACCCCGGTCGAAATTCTGGGTAAACGCACACACATCTTCCTGAGTGTCAGGATCTTTTTGCATGGTACAGTTCAGCACGTCCGGCGCACCGGCGTTCACTGCAATGGTTGCGCTGGCAATAGCTGAACCTGCATCTTTGATGGTTCCGGTCAGGGTATAGAATGCCTTGTTGACCGGGTTAAAGGTCTTCGGCGACGTGACATTGATCACTGGTGCGAGGTTATCCCACCGGAAAGAAACGGATTGTGCATCATCGGCATTTCCGAGCACATCAGCCACTTTCAGAACCAGACGTCCCTCAACGGGTTCAGCCGATAACTTATCGATTTCCAGCGTATTGACCTTGGTGACCACCAGTGTTTCACGCACACCACTGTCGAAAGCCTCAGACTGCACACTACAGAGTGAAGAAATACCGTTTTTACAGTTTTCCAGCTCGCCCCAGCCACTTTCTGCGGTTTTGGTCTGCAAGAAAACTTCCGCGTACTCAATCCCGATAAAGTCGGTGACTTTAACAGAAACCAATCCAGAGCCGGACAAGGTTTCATTCCCGAAACGCACCACTTCCGGCGCATCTTCATCAATGGAAACCGGTGCTCTCGGGGCATAAATCCCGCCTGAAGCATTGTTCAGACGATTCACCAGCGGGGTGTAATCACTGGCAGGTGTCGAAGAAATATTAATGTCCGGGTTGTTCACCACCCGGAGCAAATGCTGGGCTAATGTGTTGGTGTAATACTCAACATTTAGTTTTTGCAGACCAAACGACAGCGCCACCGGCAAAGCCGAGACTTCATCCAGTGACCAGCCATCCAATTGTCCGGTTGCCTGAATATCACGATATTGCAGATCAGCCAGATTGTAAGAGGTATAAATGAGCTTTTCTTTGTCACTGCCGCCTGATTTTTCCAGCAGCTCATAAGCTGCTGAAGAGTATGCCAGCAAGAATGCGCCATACTGATGACCTTGTGTGGCAACAGCGCTGTAGTTACCGACAGAAATATCCAGTGGCTGAACCGAAAAGACATCAAATCCATACTGGCTGTTCACGGCTGCGTTTGCGGATTCAATGGCTGCCGCAGTCTGTTGACCTAAACGCTGAAAATTATATTCAGCCAGACCCGCGGCAATATTGGTCAGCGGAGTCAGCATGACATTCCGGTTTTGACCTTCCACAAAATTGACATAAGCCCGGAACTTCAGCGGGCCTCTGTCATTCACAGTCACGACATTTTTTGAATGCGGGTCCAGATATCCGCCACCGTTAGCTTCAATGTACAACGGTGTGGTCCCGGCCGTGAGCGCGATAGAAAAACGCCCATCCGGGTTGGTGTTGGTGGCAGCTAATAAACGACCTGCTTTACCATTGTTGAATTCGTAAACACTGACTCTTGCATTAGAAACCGCAGCATCAAATACGACGCCGCTGAGAATACCTTGCTGGCGATCTTTCGGATACTCAGGATAGGTTTCTTCACTGCCACAAGCCGACAGGAGTACAAAAAGCAACAATAAAACAATTTGTCTGAACACGTTAGCCACACTGAATAATTGGTCAATAGCGCATTATTATATGCAGTACAAGACTCAAAACAATCCAGTAAAAACAACAAGTTGCAATAACAAATCGACAGCTTCAACCGTCGAAATGACAGGCTAATAAGTAATATAATCAGGTGAATTTCATACAATCTAATCAAAAACGACACTTCTGAGCGCACATTGGCCGAATAAAATGTCTTATTAATCACTATATTTGTGAGCTGTTCACCAAGCTTGTATACCGAGAACTAATTTAGTGCAAGCTACTGAGTAGTATTTCACCATAAAACTAGCATTTCTACACAGCCAAAAATGCTGTCACCTTCGTTTTTACGGAAGGTGCATTTGCAAGTGTAGGTTTACCTATTAGCTGATGAGTTCGGTTACCTGGCTATATGGAAATCAGCCCCTCAAAAACACCATTTTGTTCTGAATGCTCCCCTTGGTATTTAGGAAGTTAATATGTACTTAATCTTATCTGACAATCTCTGGCTCCCGAATCAGATTATTGATCCACTTTTTCGACTGAATACGCTGAGTGGTCAGCCCTATCTTGACCACTTCTTCCAGCAAAATGACCGCCAGTACCCAGTCCAGTGACCAGCCCAGAACCAGGCCTGTGCAATAAGCCAACGGAATGCCTATCGCCCACTGGGCAAACAGATCAATAAAGATGCTGTAATTGATGTCGCCGCCGCTGCGCATGACGCCGCCAATCCCCACCATATTGAAGACTTTCAGCACCATGCCAAATGCCATCACCAGCGTCACATTCACGGCCAGATCTTTTTGTTCGACCGGACTTAACCCGATCAGAAAAACAATCACTGGTTGAGCCAGCCAGCAGGCTATGGCCAGTAATAACGCAAAACTGCAACTGATGATCACATACCACCAGGCGGTGCCTTCGACCCTTTGGTAGTTATCCGCACCTATGTCATTGCCTAAAATGATTGACGCGGCCACCGCAAAGCCCAGAAACGCCGAGATGAGCACGCTTTCAACCGGTGACAGCAGCGAGATAATCGCCAGCTCACTGACCCCTAACTGGCCCACCAGCACGTTATAGACCAGCAGCCCGCCCGCCCAGCCGGTGTCGTGGACAAACATCGGCATCGCCACCTTGAAATAGCGTCGTAAATGATGGCGTTTAACAGCCTCAACCCAGTGAAAACGCTCAGGCAGCAGATGCGGATAGCGGCGAGCCACCACCCAGAAAAGCAGCGCGGTTTGCAGTAACCGGGAAATGATTGTGCCGATACCTGCGCCCAGCACCCCCAGTTCAGGCAGTCCCCACAGACCGAAAATCAACAAGGCGTTCAGTAAGGCATTAATGGCTATCGCAAAGATGCTGATGATAGTGGGCAGCCTGGCATCCCCTATGGAGCGCAACGCCGATTCCAGTGGCACCACCAGTGCCGTAAAGATAATGCTCGGCCCGGTGATCCAAAGATAATCCGTTGCCAGCTGCACATAATGCGGCTCGGAAGCGACCAGTGCCACCAAAGGCTGAGGAATCAACAGATACAGCACAACGAAGGGCAGAACCACCAGCCCGGACAGCATCCATGACTGGGCCAGCGTGCGGCGAACGCCTTCCATATTACCGGCACCAAAGTATTGCGAAGCTAGTACATTTACCGCACCACTGGCGCCAACCACCATGATCAGATTGAAGAAGAATATCCGGTTGCCCACGCCGACAGCAGCCGTTGCCTGTTCGCCAAGCTGGCTGACCATGAAAATATCGACAACGCCCAGCAATGAAAACAACATCGCCTGTAGCGAGACAGGCAAACCTATTTTCAGCAATTTCTGCCAAAATGCGCGATCAATGTACTGAGCTGAAAGCAACATCACAATTCTCCTCCGGTGATTATGCGCACAGTGTAAATCTCAGACTGAATCCCGTATTCTTTCAGCTCATCCAAAACATTTGCCAGACTATCAAGATGAACGACAAGCAAGAGCGGTTTCTGATCTCAGAGAAAACGCAGCAGGAGTTCCTGGACCAGACCAAAGTCTTGCTGCTGGAAGAGCATGGCCTGGTGCAATGCGGGATAGCACACTGCCGTGAACAGTTTTCGGTGTTCAGGAAACATCCGCAAAAACACATGCTGATGTACACGGTTGCCGGCAAGGGATGGCTGGAAAGCGAAGGACGCCGTTGGCTGCTGGAGCCGGGGTCGATGATCACTGTGCCTGCAGGCACTGAGAACGGGTTTGGTATCGCAGAGGATGGCTGGCAAATTGCCTGGCTGTTTCTGGATACGGCCAAAGATTGGCCGGCTTTGGTCACGGACGAGATCAGCTACCTGCTGACGCCAACGGCCGAAGTCATGTACGCCTGTATTCAGACCCTGCTCAGAAGCCAGTCTCTGCAGATGGATTTAAGTGGTGCCGTTATCGCACACAGCGTGCAGCAAATTGACTTACTGCTTCGCACGCCGGACATCACAAGCCAACCGCGTCATCAGGTTCGGTTAAAAAGGGTCTTCGACCGCGTCCAGCGCCAGCTACATAAAGAGTGGGATGTTCGCCAGCTGGCTGCGCTCTATCCCTGCTCTGAACCGCATTTTCATCGCTTATGCCAGCAGTACATGGGACGCAGCCCAATGGCACATTTAACCCGGATGCGGATGGAATACGCGGCCCGGCTGTTGCGCTCCTCTGAATGGTCAGTGCAACAGATCGGGGAAATGGTCGGTTACCCCATTCCGGCCAATTTCAGTACCCGCTTCAAAACCTGGTCAGGCATGACACCGAGGCAATTTCGTCAGCGGCCGTCTCTGGCTGATAAATTACTTAACATCAACAATAACCCTATTTAAGGACAACCCTATGCGCGAATCGCTGCGACAAAAAATCATTCAGATCTGCCACAAAAAAATCGCTCAGAAGGGTGACAATGTCGGTGTGTCTTTTTATGCCTTTTTTGCCAATAAAAACGATGACCCCGAACTGCTGATGGAAGCCGCAACCTGGTGGATACAAACCCATCAACTGGACCACTTTGAAAAAGCCAGGAAGATCATAGGAATGGTTGAGGCGAACAAATAGCCTTCACTTCAAATAGCGAATAGCGGATACCGCTATAAGAGGGTGGTTTCAGACAGCAAAGCTGATTTGGCATTACAACCAATAATAAAGGCTGGTTAGCATCCGGCAGGATGGAGATAACTACCTTGCCGTTTCCCGGGCGGGCAGATAAATGGCTAACCAGCCATGTAAGCAACAGTATCAAGCGCACCTGGCGTCAAACTGTCTTCAGATCATTTAACTCATCATCCACAAGGGTACAGCGGACTCAACCAGCAACTTCTTGGTAACACCACCAAATACCTTTTGGTGCAGCTTCTGATGAGCAAATGCGCCAGACACAATCACATCCGCGCGAAGCTCTTTCGCGACTTCAAGCAACTGCGTTCCTGTATTACGATTTCTCTGCCCAAAGGTTATGCACTCCACTTCAACCTGATGCCGGTTGAGGTAGCAGGCCACATCAAGCTGTGTGGGTTTTTTCGCGATTGAGCGTTCGCTGGTGACGACAACCACCTGCTTAGCCCGTTTTAACAGGGGAAGCGCACTACTGACTGCATTTGCCGCTGCTTTGTCACCATTCCAAGCGATCATCACGGTTTCTGGCGAAAAGTGCGTTTGCGTACGCGGCATGACAATAACAGGTTTACCGCCATGACTGATCGCTGATTCAAAGCTGATGCTTGTCTGGCCATTGAGTGACTTGGGAATGATGATCAAATCAGACACTTTTCCCCATTCGGCGACAATGTCACCCCGATAACCAAAAATGTCATGCCAGCTGGCACTCGCCTGTGACGAGGTGGTCTCTCCCTCTACGATGTGGGAAGCGCGGCACCATTGCTCAAAAATCTGCTTAGCCTGAGACATATCATAGTGAATGTAATCTCTCACAATCTTATCGATTTGATCATAAAACTTTCTGGACACTAACTGTTTTTCAGTTGGCATTAACTGCTCCGAGCCCATTTGGGCATGAAGCACGTCTAAATGGGCCCCAAAATATTGAGCCAGACTCAGCGCACCTCGCAACCGCATTTCGCCGTTTTCCTGTGAAGCAAAAGGCATAATGATTGTGTTAATTGACATTTTTCACTCCTCATTAGCCCAACGGCCAGGGTAAAGGCACGGTATCTTGCAAAATACCAATCGGCAGATCCAACAACATGACATGGGTAAGCGCCAGCAAAAAGCACGATGCCGCGGCGGTCAGGGTCAGTGATCGTCCAAGACTTAACCCGGCTTTTGACATGAGAAACGCACAGAAAAAGATCGTAATCGAGATGACATAGCCCACCAGATAGCTGCCCACAATCAAACCCGCAAGCCAGTAAAGATAGTGCATCATTGAGGCTGTATTGCTGTCGTAGGCATACCCTTGCACGTACTCATTGTCGAAACAAACCGGTGCGTCATCCGGGCAGGTTAACAGTTGAATAATCACCACAGCCGACAGTATCCACATTCCACTCGCGACGACGATGGGGAAAATCCCTCCGAGAAAGCTCTGCTGATAGCCATCATAAATCCCGTACGCAAAAACGAGGTTCACCAAAAGCGCAAAAATGATCTGTGGCCGACGATGACCCGAAGGCGAGGATACTTCTTGTGCCGGCTTTGTTTTCAGATTTTGACGAATCATTAACGCAAGAGATACCAAGGTAATCACGCCAATGATGATGACACCGGGACGAAGTAAAAACGCCACACCATCAAACTGAATGGCTTGATACAAATACGTTTCCATTCCCGCTGAAAGCACAAAGCCAATTAAGAATGCCGGTCTTGGCCAGTCAAAGCGCTTCATCAGCACACCCAGCACACCAATACCCAGCAGAGTCACCAGATCCCCTAGGTCGCGTGTTGCCTGAAACGCGGCAAAGCAGATCACCATTACCATAAATGGCGCCAACAAGGCGTACCGAATTGTCGTGAGCTTCGCTACCCAGGGCGAAATAAGCATACAGGCAGCGGCCCCAAGCACATTCGCTAACGCAAGTGACCACACGATTGTATAAGTAACATCTAAGTCGGTACTGACCATTGCCGGCCCGGGTTCAAGGCCAACCAGAACCATGCCACCGAGAAAGACAGCCATACCACCAGAACCGGGAATCCCAAACAATAAGGTTGGCACTAATCCCCCGCCCTCTTTCGCGTTGTTTGATGACTCTGGCGCAATAACGCCCCGCACGTCGCCATGCCCAAAGTCAGGCTTATTTTTGGTGGTTTGCACCGCATGCCCATAAGCAATCCAATCGACAACGCTGCCTCCTAACCCTGGAAGTGCCCCTATGATGCAGCCGATCACACTGCACCGCAGCGCAAGCCAGCGATGAGCAATAAAATCTCTGACACCGGCCATCCAACCAGACCCTAACCGGCTCGCATTGGAAATAGGCTTGTTTTGTCTTAGCAGATCGATAATTTCAGGGAGTGCAAATATGCCTAAGCCCACCACCACTAAAGGAATGCCGTCCATCAAATAAAAATTGTCAAACGACATGCGATATTCGCCGGTAGCTGGCGCACTGCCTACACTGCCGAGCAACACCCCTAATCCACAAGCTGACAAACCTTTCACCAGGCTTTTGCCTGCCAGCGAGCCGACCATGGTTAGCCCCAGCAACGTCAGCATAAACAGCTCGCCGGATCCAAAGGCTAAAATTACCGGTCTTGCCACTAACACAAAGCCGGTCAATACCACAGCACCGAACAAACCGCCGAACAATGAAGAGGTAAAAGCCGCCGAAAGTGCCCGCGCAGCCTGCCCTTTTTTTGCCATCGGAAAGCCATCCAGTACGGTTGCCTGGGATCCACTGGAGCCAGGTATCCCCATCAACACCGAAGTAAAGGTGTCAGATGTCGGGATAACGGCGACAAGTCCAATCAACATCGCCAGCGCAGAAATCGGGTCCATGCCATAGAGAAACGGGAGTAATAAGGACAGCCCCGCTATCCCGCCCAAGCCAGGGAAAATGCCAATTGCAAGTCCAAGTAAAACGCCCCCCATCATGTAACTGATGTGCTGAAACGTTAGTATGGTATGCAAGGCAGCAAGTAAATCACTAAACATCCTTGAGTCCTTGTGAATTCATTGAAACCGGCTCCGGGTTTCAATTCAAAACCCGGAGAATCTGTTGAAATTGGAGATGTGGATGGCGGTTTTGTCTACCGTGAACAAGGTTCCGCCGAAGTCTGATATGGTTACAACCTGGTGTTGTACTTCTCTTTCAGCCAGTTGGTTACCCATGCTCTGCTGGCGTCGTCGAGAGACAACATACTTTCAACCGCTGCATCGGCTTTTACACCCGTTAAAGGCGCGTAGTTCCCTAAAACGCCCTCGGCTCTGGCTTGAAATTCTGGTTGGGTGATGAGTTTACTCATTGAATCCCGCCACGCCTGCTTGATATTTTCTGGTGTAGACTTCGGCAAAAAGAAGACTTTTTGTGCAACAAACCCGGCGATAAAGAAAGATCGCCAAACTTGAAAGCCCTGCGAGCCTGTCGTATCACCTTTCGCCATAGCATATACCTCACCGAAATGCGGCAAATCGGGGAAGTTAGGATCGCGCTGTAAGCGGCCTTCATCATCGACCACCCCAAAACTGAATAGCGGGATCGCCTTTCCTTCTTCAACCAATGGCGCGACCTTTTTTAAATAGGCCGAACTGGTTTGCGAATCTAAACTCACTTCACCACGCTCGAACGCGAGACGCCCCGCGCCGCGGCCTTTCATCCCAAATACAGCCTGAACGTCTGCACCCAGGAGATCGAATGCCAGTAGTGGCACCAAATCGATCGACGTCGCCCCCTGGCTCGCGTATTTGAATGATAGGGTGTCCAGCTTATCAACAAATTCTTGTGCATTGGCCACCCCCACATCCTTGGACACATAAACCACGCCACCTGTAGGAGATGCCAGTACTGGCGACCACTCGTGGTAGTCGTACCTGACACGGCGATCACTCAACAGATAGGTGTAATGCGTTGACGCAGAGCTTGCGAGCACATCCAGCCCATCCTCTTTAGCTTGTCTGGCAAACTGGTTCGCACCTTTCGTTGACCCCCCGCCGGGAACGTTTTTGATCATCACAACCGGCTCGCCAGGCAGTGCCTGAGTGAAGTAAGGACCAAAAAATCGGCCCCAGGTATCGGTACCTCCGCCTTCTTTATATGGCACTGTCACTTGTACGCGCTCCCCCTCAAAGCTCACTGGCTGAGCATAAACAGGTGACATCAAAGGCATCGTCATCAGGGCAGTGGATACAAGCTGGCAGCTGAGGCATAACTTGGTTTTATTAAAAAAATCGTTAAGTGACATAGGATTTTCCTCAATTCTGTCATGGCAGCATCGAATTCAAATCGCATCGGAGCGATGTTCACACCCTAAGACGCAAAACTGTCACCAAACTGACTTGCCACTTTTTATTAACAAAAATGTTACACAGATCGCTTGGTTAGCAGGCGCGCGGATGTAACAGCGCTGCAAACAGGCT
Source organism: Photobacterium sp. SP02 (assembly GCF_038519165.1). Taxonomy (NCBI): domain Bacteria; kingdom Pseudomonadati; phylum Pseudomonadota; class Gammaproteobacteria; order Vibrionales; family Vibrionaceae; genus Photobacterium; species Photobacterium sp. SP02. Next base: position 22,043 of record NZ_JASJOJ010000039.1, on the reverse strand, counting down.
TTATCCGATGAAGACTTCGCCTTTAAAGAGCGGGCGCGCTGTCCTCACCAGTGCTGCTTGCGCAATAATGGGTTCCACTTCCCCTGGTATCAGGGCAATTTTGACTTCAATTTTTCCGCTCGGATGCTCGATACAGACTGCGCTATCAGTGGTTAGACTCGCCAATTGATGGGCAATGGTGTTATCGATAAGCGAAGCCGCCCCTACACAAATGGCGCCGGTAACGGCATGACTTGCATGACAATTATGCGGTACCAAGTAGCGCGAGGTGATAGTGCCACCCTGTTTGGGCGCGGACAGAATCGCCACTTTAGGAATAACACTGCCTGACACATCCCCTAACCCCATACGTTCACCCGCAATCAAGCGGATGGCTTCTACTTTTTGCAAAAGAGAGCGGTTGCTATCGATGTCATGCTTGGTTTCATCGCCGTGTATGCCCAGCTCATGCGCAGCAATGTGTACCATAGGTACTGCAGCGTCCACGCAACTGACCGTTAGACCGAGAATCGTTTCTGTAGTGGATCCGGTCGGGAACAACCTGCCAGTTTTTGCTCCGCCTACGTTCAGGAAGTTCAGTAGTATGGGTGAAGCCGTTCCCGGCACGCCATCTATTGATGTCGTGCCATCAAAACGCAACGTTCGGTTTGGTGTTTCGGCGGTCACTTCGATAATGGTGTCTGTATTGACGTTTCTCACGCGCACGGTTGTGCTCGTTTCATCAAGTTGTATCAACCCTTTTTCTACCGCGAACGCCAACACGCCAGATAGGATGTTTCCGCACGATGGCTTGGTATCCACAACCTGCTGTTCGACACCCACCTGGGCAAACAAGTAATCGAGATCGACGCCTGATACCGATGAGGGCGAGATAATGCCAACTTTACTGGTTAGTGTCGTGCCTCCACCGATACCGTTGATTTGTTGAATATCGCCAGAGCCCATGATTTTGATGAGCATCTGGTCTCTCAACGTCGGCTCGTCGGGCAGATCGCGGGAAAGAAAATAGACTCCTTTTGACGTGCCACCGCGAATCAGCATACAAGGGATAAATTGACTATCAAACATGATGAGAGCTCCTTACCATTTACCCACTTTCACCCTTGAAAGTGGTGGTAAGACGCTACAAAACGAACCTGTCAAATGACTGACTTACTGACAGCGAAAGGAAGGAGTTGTTATGTGTTAGTCGTAATTTTTGAGGGCGCTTTCCCACTCAGTGATCACTATCTCTTTTTTACTCTTGTCAGCAAACACCAATAGCCGTACGTCCAAAGGCAGCGGCTTTAACTGGTCTGCAAACTCTTGTCTCATGTATTGGGCAGACTTCTCTCCCGTCACATCCAATCGGATAGGTGGCATGTTGGTCTGTTCTGCCATCACCCATTGACCCGGTGAGGAGAGCAGGTAACTGATAAACTGCTTCGCTTGCTCCGTGTTTTGGGTTGTACGGTTGATGAATGCGGTGCGCAGAATAACCGGTGTGTAATCTTCCATCGGCACCACCACAATATCGTCGTGTAACTTCTGCCAACTGTTGGCATAAGAACCGACGACTTGGTAGGACATAGCAATTTGCCCCTGGCTCAATGCCCGGAGCATACTGCGCGTACTGTCAAAGGTACGAGCATAGTGATAGTTAAATAACTCAAGGAATTGACCATAATTACGCGCTTGTTGACGTTCAAAGGACCACAATAAATAGCCAATCCCCACTTTTCTTATGTCAAACAATCCGATACGCCCCATCAATTCATCGCTGTGCTGACGGATAAAACCGAGTAACTCAGTACGATTGGTGGGTACCTCTTTGTCATGTATAAATGCTTTATTGAACACCACGACAGCAGGCTCGAAGCTGAAACCAAATAACGTGTTTCTCCATTGACTCCAGATTGGAAACGGGTTGTGTTCTGATGTCTCTTGAGCAAGGAATTGCTCATGTTCCAAGGCATAACCATCGTTTACCAAACGTAATTGCAAATGCATCACCGAGCTGATCGTAATATCAGGCTGAGGTTCGGCCTTGGAGCGGATGTAGCTATCTAGTTCCTCGCTGCTCATCCAACGGTACTGCACATTAATGTTCGGGTTTCGCATCGAAAAATCATCTAACAGCGGTTTCATTTCCGATAAATATGCGGCACCAAATACCCTTAACGTGACAGGAAGACTTTTGGTTGGTTTTGCATTCACAAGTGCGCTCGCAATAAACACACACACCCAAATAATGCCCTTCAATACCGTCATTCAGCCTCCTGCCATGTTTTGTACGGAAATTGAATTTCAACTGTCAGACCGTTTGGGATGGTGTCTTTAAGCAAAAGCAGAGCCCGACAATGCTCAGCGACATCCGCGGCGATACTCATACCCAGCCCCGTACCCGATTGTTCACCGCCGGCAAGCCGGTGGAAACGCTCAAACACCAAAGGCTTGTCTTTATCTGCGATCCCCGGACCAAAATCCCGGATCACGATACTGGCTTTCGAACCTCGGCGAACCACTTCCACCTCGACTGACTTGCCGTTTGGCGAGTATTTAATCGCATTCTCGATAAGATTTAACAACATTTGCTCGACGCCAAACGCATCACCGACAATTGAAAATTGAGCCTCTTGCTGCAGGCTTAATTCAATGTCTCGTGTCAATGCTTGTATGGCCAAAGAACGACACACCTTTTCAACCAATGCGTTAATGTGAATAGTTTGCGGTTCGATGCTGCGATATCGATGTTTAATGGTGGCTTGATTGAGTAATTGTTCAATCGTGCGCTCCAGCACATCGCACGCCTCCAGCACACGCGCCAAAGCGCGTTCCGTTTCGGCCGAGGTTTCGCGACTGTGCAGTAGCTCAACTTGCACCCGCATTCCCGCCAGTGGGGTTTTCAATTGATGCGCCGCTTCGCTGGTGAAATTTTTCAGGTTTGACAGCGTATCGTCTAGCTGCCCCATAAATATGTTGATGCTTTTGACCAGATGGCTGACTTCTTCCGGCACATCCAGATCAATCGGTGTCAGATCTATGTTCGATCGCTTCATCATTTTTTGATTAAGTAATTTTACCGGTTTAAGTACCTGGTAAATCAAAAGAACAATGACAATGAGGGTGCACAGAATCACTGCCGTGATCAATTTTAATGCGACTTCTGAAAGTTGGTGTTCCCACTCTGTACGCGCTTCCGCAGTCTGTCCCACCAGCACCAATACTTGTTGCGGGCCATTTCGCGTATAAATCACGCGCCCCACAAGTGCAGCACGTAAGTATTCGCCACGAAACTTAAGATCAAAATACTCTGGTGACGTTTCCAACTGCATGGTATATGCCTGAATTTTATGGCGTACCGAGTCGTTGGCCAGTAATCCTTGATAACCGGTGACATACACTTGCTGTTTGGTGGTGACCAGATAAAACACCTTATCGCGGGGAGCATCGGCGAGTCCGCTAAACGCAGAAAAAGGCATATCAATAGCCAGCTCCCCACCTTCAAGTCGAACTTCCTCTAATATTTGCAACGCAGAATTGGCCAATGGCCGGTCAAATGTACTTTGGGCAGTCTCAAACGCAAAACGCTTTACAACCATCAATGCGAGCAGGCCGATAACCAAGAGTAAACCCGCTGAGCAGACCAGGAGCTGAAAACGCATCGACCGAGTCGAAAACCGGAATGGAACGGCAATCATGGCTTTTTCACAGACAGAACGTATCCCAACCCGCGCAGCGTTTTTATTTCGACACTACTTGCACTGAGCGATTTACGTAACCGACCGACGTACGTTTCTATGGCGTTCTGATTGGGGGGATTATCATAACCATACAAGTGATCGATGATTTCATCTTTACTTAAAACACGATTAGGATGACACACAAACACTTCGAGCAGACGATATTCCCGGTTTTTCAAGTCAATCTCCTGCCCTTGGACTAGCACACGGGCGCTTGCGGCATCAAAAGAGATATCACCAATCTCTATCACATTTTGATCATTACCTTGACTACGGCGCACTATAGAGCGACAGCGGGCTTCCAGCTCCCCCAAATCAAAAGGCTTTGTTAAATAGTCATCGGCTCCTAAGTCGAGCAATTCAATCCGGTCGAACACTTCATTGCGAGCGGTTAAAATGAGGATCGGCGTATTGCCGTGTTGACGAATTTTTTTAGTGATCGCCTCACCCGAACGGTTAGGCAAGTTAAGATCCAGAATCACGAGATCATACTTTGTGTGTGCAACTAACGAATACGCAACTTGCCCATCATAGGCGGTGTCCACACCATGGCCTAAGTCTTTAAAACGCTGCTCGAGGGATTCACTGATCAGTCTGTCATCTTCTACAATCAAAACTCTCATCGTACCACCGTCTCACTGCCTGTTTACTCACGATGAGTACCTGGAAATACTATCTGTATCTTTTACATACATTAAAATTGACGATTTCACAGCAACAAGTTTGCATTATGAATCGTTCCCAATTTCCAACCCTCATGGCTTTATACTACCTGATTAATGGTGAATCCAAATGCCGCACATAACAAACCATGTGCAACATGCGCGAAACATAGATCACAATCACGATATATGAATGATATTTTTTATTTACCTGCTTTTTACCCGTCATCATTGAATTCAAAACCGAAGAACACAAACGGGTGAGTAAGATCTCTTGCCACCTGACGGGTTTGCCAGCTGCGCTGGGCAAACAAAAAAGCCCCCGGAGCCGGGGGCTGTAGCACGTAAAGCGATACGTCAATCAACACACTAACATTACAGATTAATTACTGGCAGCGACCTCAGCCGCGGGTTTACTTTGCGACTTTACGAAGTAGATGCAACCTGCCAGGAACAGCAGTGGCATAACCGGGTCGAACACGCTGCCCTGGCTGCCGAAAATCAGGTTCAGGATCATCACCAGTGAACCGCCGATTGACCAAGCAATGGTCGTCGGCACCGTCCAGATCACCAGTTGCTTACGCACTTCGGTGACACCCATCAGACGGCTCACTATGTGGAACAGGCTGTCGTTGAAGTAACCGGCAAACAAGCTACCCATGGTTGCAGCAGATGCGGCAAACAGCATGTTGATGCCTTCCATTTCAGCCAGTACAGGTGCCGAGATAGACGCTGCGGTAATCATTGAAACTGTGCCGCTGCCCTGAATCACACGTACCAGTGTCGCGATGATGAAGGGGATCATAATCGGTGAGATGGACAGTGCCGCAATCTGGTTGGCGATTTCAGTACCCGCGCCAGACTCACGCAGTACACTGCCCAGTGCACCACCGGCACCTGTCACCAGCAGGATAATTCCTGAGGTGGAAATCCCTTCTTCCAGCTTGCGGGTGGTGGTTTCTTTGTCCAGGTATGGTGTCAGGGTATACACCGCCAGCAGCGTACTGATCGACAAGGCAATCACAGGATGACCGACAAAGTTGATCACCGCGCCCAGCGCGCTGTCCGACAGTCCTTCGAATCCCAGCTGTTTTTCCAGCAGGCTGGCCAGCGATTTCACCAGAATCAGCAGAATCGGCACCGCAATCGGCATGATAGATTTCATCAGCGAAGGCAGATTTTTGGTGGCTTTAGACGCCATGTACTCGTCATGCACTTGCTTCAGATCATCAGATTCCTGCGGCAGAGAGACAGGTGTCGCGTATTCCGGGAAATGCTTTTCTAACCAGCGGGCGTACATCACAATGCCGTAGATAGACGGCAGTGCAATCACCAGACCCAGACCCAGCATAGAGGCAATATCAACACCGAAAATACTGGCGACGCCCAGCGGGCCGGGTGTCGGCGGAATACAGTGGTGCGCCACCACCAGACCACCAGCCAGGGCAACAGTCAGTGTCAGAATGGAACGGCCGGAGGTTTTAGACAGTGACTTGGCAATCGGATACAGGATGATCAGTGCGCTGTCGACGAACACAGGAATACTGACGATATAACCGGTAATCGCCAGTGCCATCTCTTCTTTCTTTTTGCCCAGCCACTTGATGAAGTGATAGGCAATGGACTCACCGGCACCGGAGGTTTCCAGAATGGCGCCCATCATGACACCCAGACCAATCACGATCCCAATACCGCCCAGTGTACCGCCGAACCCCTTGCTGATCGCCGACATGGTGTCATCCACACTCAGCCCGCCGATCAAACCGGCAATACAGGCTGCCGCCAGCATCGCGATCAAGACGTGAACACGGGTTCTCAGCACCAGGAAAATCAGGACAAAAACCGCAATAATTAAGCCTATAACAGAAATGGGTAACATTAGATCGCCTCCTCTTCGCGTACCGGATACTTAGCTAAATACGCCTGAAGTACCGACTGGAAATCCTTATCCGCTTTAAAACCCAGCGTCAGTTCTGACGCATTATTGAACCCTTTCGGCCAGCTGCCGACGATACGGGCAACCGCAGCATCCGCGTCGTAGCTCACACGCTCAGCAAAGCCTGTCCCCACTGTCTCTGACATGGCCGCAATCATCTCAGCAGGTGTCACCTGAATACCGGGCAGATTAAAGGTGCGATAACCCTTGATGGCCTCAGCCGGTAACTGGCTGGCATGGATAATGTTATCGATCACTGTTTCCGGGCTGGAAATCCACAGCGGCAGCGTGGGCTCAACCGGGCAGTTTGACGTTTCGCCTTTCAGCGGCTCACGGATGATCCCGCTGACAAAAGACGACGCGGCTTTGTTCGGCGCGCCAGGGCGAATACAGATGGTCGGCAGGCGCACAGTGATGGCATCAACAAACCCTTTGCGGCCGTAGTCATTAACCAGCAGCTCACCGATGGCTTTTTGCGTCCCGTACGAAGAGCTCGGCTGAGTGGCCGTCATGGGTTCGATCCGATCCGGCAGTTCGCCACCGAACACCGCCAGTGAACTGGAGAACACGAAGCGGATCGCCGGATTCACCTGGCGGCATTTTTCCAGCAATAACTGGGTGGCCAGCAAATTCACTTTCATGCCGAGATCAAAATCTTCTTCGGCATGGCTCGACACAATCGCCGCCAGATGAAAAACATGGGTGGTGTCGGCATCGATCAGCGAATCGATATCTGCCGGGTGCGTAATGTCGCCCACAACCGCGCTGACACGGCTGTCGAACTGACTCATATCCGGGGCGATGCGATCCACTATCTTGATGCGCTCGATGTTGTCATAACGTTGTAGCAGGGTGTCGGTAAGCATGGCTCCTAAAAAGCCTGCCCCACCTGTAATAATAATTTTCATAGGGGATGTCCTTGCTCTCTTCTATCTTGTCTTAAGTCTGTTGACGAAATTGTCGATGTCTGCTTCCGTTGACAAACAGGTCCGTTTATATATGACGCCGTTTACAGATAAGGTGTGACCCAGCCCAGGCCTTCTCGTGTGCCTTGTCGCGGGTTGTACTCACACCCAATCCAGTCCTGATAACCTGATTTGTCCAGCTCGCCGAACAGGAAGGGATAATTCACTTCTCCCTCACAGGGTTCATGACGGCTGGGAACAGATGCTATCTGCACATGACCGATGTAATCCGCGACCTCTTTGATCAGAACAGACAGATCACCGTCCATGATTTGCGCGTGATACACATCGAACTGCAGTTTCACATTCGGTCGGTCGATGGCTTTGATCAGCTCAACAGCCTCACGCTGATGGGCCACGAAATAGTTCGGCACATCACGGCTGTTGAGCGGCTCAATCATCACGCAGATACCGTGCGCAGCAAAGCGATCAGCGGCATAGCGCAAATTACGGATAAAGGTTTCTCTGTGCGCCTCAACCGAGAAGTCGGGGCTGAGAATACCTGCCATGGCATGTACCTTCTTACAGCTCAGTGCCTGTGCGTAGTGAAGGGCGATATCAACGCTTTGCTCAAACTCTTCAATGCGATCCGGCAGCGCCGCAATACCGCGCTCACCGGCCGCCCAGTCGCCCGGCGGCATATTAAAGAGCGCCTGTTCAAGCTGGTGTGAACTGAGCTGCTCTGCCAGCAGACCCGCTTCATAGTCATAAGGAAACAGAAACTCGACCGCTCTGAAACCGGCTTTGCTGGCCTGGCCGAAGCGCTCAATAAAAGGCACTTCAGTGAACAGCATCGTGAGGTTGGCTGCAAATCTGGCCATTATTTTCCTCTCCCTTTCAGGTCGCTGACTTCTGCATCTGTCAGGTAACGAATGGCTTTGCCATCGAGCATCAATGCCAGTTTAGCGGTTTCTTCCAGCTCTTCGGCGTTATCCACCGCATCACGCAGATCGGTACCGGTAATGACCGGGCCGTGATTGGCCAGCAAAAATGCCCGGTAGTCGGCCGCTCGATTGGCCAGTTCAGTCGCAATTTGCGGATCGCCCGGTCGCAGATACGGGATCACCGGCAACTGACCGACCCGCATCACGTAATACGGTGTGAAGGGTTTTATCGCATTGTCAGGGTCCAGTCCTTCCAGACACGACAGGGCCGTCAGGTAAGTAGAGTGCAAATGCACAATGGCGTTACAATCCGGGCTGTTGCGGTAAATCGCCAGATGAAACGCAATTTCTTTTGACGGGCGATCACCCGACAAATGATTGCCGTCGATATCCACCACCGACAAACGTTCAGCCACCAAACGTCCGAAGGAAGAGCCTGTTGGTGTGGTCAGAAAATTGCCGTCAGGGAGTTTAAGAGACAGATTCCCTGCCCCACCGGTGGCATAGCCCCGCTCAAACATTGAACGGGCAAGCGTCACCATGTCTTCTCTTAACGCTTGTTCAGTCATGGAAAAATCCTTGTGCAGTCGTAAAAAATGATTCGTCACCAAAGTTGCCGGATTTCAGTGCCAGCGACAGATCCTGATCGATCGCGGTCACCCAGGGCACACCCGGTGCGATTTGCGGGCCAATATGAAAACCTTTCACGCCCAGACTCTGGGTCACCACCCCGGACGTTTCGCCGCCAGCCACAATGAAGTTACGCACACCCTGTTCGCGCAATCTGTGTGCCAGCTGGCTGAAGAACTGCTCAACGGCCAGGCTGGACGCCTGCGCACCGTATTCAGCCTGTATCACTTTGAGCATCTCAGGATTGGCGGTCGCAAACACCATAGGGGCATACTCGCCGTCCAGGTTCTCCATCACCCAGTCACACACGATGTTGCCGTAATTGTCATCGGTCAGGCAGGCCTTGACATCCAAAGCAAAGTGCGGTGCCACACGCTGATACTGTCCCACCTGCTTATTGGTCATCACGGAACACGACCCCGACAGCACGACCGTTTTTCCGGCTCGCGGATGACCGGCTGACAATGCTTCGGCCTGCTTAGCCTGCGCGGTCACCCAGTTTCGGGCGATGCCGGCAGCCAGCCCTGAGCCACCTGTGATCAGCTTGAGGTGTTTGCAGGCCTCGCCGATAGTCAACAGATGCAGATCGTTGAGCGTATCAAGCACGGCGTACTGCACGCCCTGAGCTTGCAGCTGGTCAAAGGCCGTCACTACAGCGTCTGTCCCTTTATCAAGCGTCTGGTAATCCACCAGACCGCTCACGCCCTGCGCCTGGGCATTCATCAGGCGCACCAGGTTGGCATCCGTCATGGGAGTCACAGGGTGATGACGCATACCGGATTCGCTCAGCAGCTCTCCGTTGACAAACAGGTTGCCATGACAGACGGTTCGGCCATTGACCGGAAGTGATGGGCAAATCACAGTAAAAGATTCATTCAGTTCCGCCAGTAACGCATCGGTGACCGGCCCGATATTGCCGTCGGCTGTGCTGTCAAAGGTGGAACAGTATTTGAAGTAAAACTGCTGACAACCGGCGGCCTGCAGCCAGCGTAATGCCGCCACAGAATCGTCAACCGCTTGATCGACAGGGCAAGAGCGGGATTTCAGGCTGATGACCACAGCATCAGCGTTTGCACTCATCGAGTCGGCAGGCACGCCGTTGAGCTGAATGGTCTTCATGCCGTTGGCAACCAGAAAACCTGCGATGTCGGTGGCGCCGGTAAAATCGTCGGCGATGACTCCGAGTAACATAATTAACGCTCCTTTTTCGGCAATTCGATGCCCGAGAAAATCTTGATCACGGCGCTGTCGTCTTCTTTACCAAAGCCGGCATTGCTGGCCTCGGTAAACATATTGAGCGCGGTACTGGCAAGCGGCAGCGGGAAGTGCATCGCTTTCGCGCTGTCGGCCACCAAACCCAGGTCTTTGACAAAAATATCAACCATAGAAGTCGGGGTGTAATCCCCCTCCACCACATGCTTCATGCGGTTTTCGAACATCCAGGAATTACCGGCCGCATTGGTGACCACGTCGTACATCAGATCCAGCGGAATATCAGCACGGGCCGCCATGGCCATGGCTTCGGCCCCCACCGCAATGTGGACGCCAGCCAGCAGCTGATGAATAATTTTCACCGTCGAGCCTTTACCAATCTCCGGCCCCACGTTGTAGACTTTGGCCGCAACCGCATTTAACACAGGTTCCAGCTGGTCAAACACACCCGCTTCACCGGATGCCATTACCGTCAGATCGCCGCTGGCCGCTTTCACAGCACCGCCCGACACAGGCGCATCCAGCATACGTAAGTCATATTGTGCCAGTTTGGCTTCGATAGCTTTTGCATCATCGGCAGAGATAGTGGCGCACACCATCACAGGCGTACCGGCTTTTAACCTTGCAGCCAGACCCGACTCAAACAACACAGATTTCACCTGCTTCGCATTGACCACCAGCACAATCACGGCATCAAGCTGAGCCGCAAAATCCGTGCATTGCTGAGACGTGCCCTTTGCACCCGCATCAGCCAGTGCCTGACGGGCCGCATCGCTCAGATCAATACCGTAGACATCAAACCCGGCCCGGATACAGGACTTTGCCACGCCCATCCCCATAGAACCCAGTCCGATCACCGCAACAGAATGCATGTCGCTCATTGTGCAGGCCCCTTTGTTATATTTTGTGAATTAATGTTCATGTTTGTGATTCTAGGTGCAGACCCAGGATCATTCTGCCGAGCTCGTCACAAAAATTAACACCAATAAACACCTCCGATCTGATCTGTCAGGTGAAAAAATCAATGACTTCACACCTATCTCATAAAAATCAGCATGTTATATTTCACACATTCTCACCATACCTAACAAAAATTCACATCAGTAACACGTTAACGTGTTAGACTTGATGCCGTTATTGATCAGTGTGAGCGAAAAACCCCTATGATTCCTGCTGAACGTCAACGCGCCATCCTGGCCTTATTAGGAAACCAACAAGTCATCAGCATCAGTGAGCTGACCCAGCAACTGGATGTGTCTCACATGACTATCCGCCGCGATATTGCCAAGCTGGAGGCCGATGGCCGGGTGATGTCAGTCTCGGGTGGCGTGCAGTTGTCAGAGTCGATTCACATCGAGCTGCCCCACGACGATAAAATCGCGCAGCAACGGGATGAGAAAGCCAGGATCGGGCAACATGCGGCCAGCTATATCAAGCCACACAGTACGATTTATCTGGATGCGGGAACCACAACGCTGGAAATCGCGCACCAGTTGAACCACAGGGATGATCTGACCGTGATCACCAATGATTTCGCCATCGCCGCGTATCTGATGGCGCACTCAGATTGCATCCTTTATCACACCGGCGGCAAAGTGGATCGCCATAACCAATCCTGTGTGGGAGACAAAGCGGTGTCTTTGTTAAGGGAAATGAATGTGGATATGGCCTTCATCTCATCGTCATCCTGGAATCAACGCGGAATATCGACCCCCAGCGAAGATAAAGTGACAGTAAAACGGGCGATCGTGGCGGCAGCCAAAACCAATTATCTGGTCACAGACGCGTCAAAATACGGCAAAGTCGCGACCTTCCATGCGCTCGACATCAGCAGCTTTGACAAAGTCATCACTGACACAGCCCTGTCAGAAAGCAGCCTGCATGATTTCGCCGAAAAAGGCATAGCGGTGGACAGGGTTTAGGCAGCCTTGCTCACACGGGCTGATAACGAAAAGACAATTTCGTACAAAACAGCCCGCGGGCAAGTAAGATACAGTGCCGGGGAACACGGGGTATTCAGAGGCAGGATAATGGACAGGCAGAAAGCGAAGATCACATACGGGCAGGTGGATGAATTGGATGGCCTGGCATATCTGAATGCTGATTATATTGAACAGACTTTCTCCCGCCATTCTCACGAAGGGTATTGCATCGGTGTGATCAGTGCAGGTGCCCAAGGTTTTTACCACAACGGCGCCGAGCATCTGGCGCCACAAAACACCATTATTCTGGTGAACGCAGACGAGATTCACACCGGCTATTCCGCCACGGAAACGGGCTGGAGTTATCGCGCCCTGTATCCGTTACCCCAGCATTTTGAGCACATCAGTCAGGATTTAGGGCAGCCGGAATACGGCGCGCCTTACTTTCGCCAGTCTGTGGTGAAAGATGATGAATTAGCCGCCAGTTTACGTCATTTGTTCAATACGCTGGACCATTCAGAGGATACCCTGCTCAGAGAAACCCTGATCTACACCACACTGACGCAGCTGGTACTCAAGCATGGCGGTTCCCGGCTGAATATCAAACCGGCCAAAGGCTCAGCACAGTCGCTGCATCTGGTGAAAGAATTTCTGGATGAGTACCCGCAATGGCCGATCAGCCTGACAGAACTGGCGGCGCTGGCCTGCATGACGCCTTTCAGTCTGGTGCGGGCCTTCAAACGCCAATTTGGTTTACCGCCGCACGCCTATCAGATACAGGCCAGGCTCCGACTGGCCAGACACATGCTCAAACGCGGACTCTCGATTAAAGATGCCGCCGCAGAGGCAGGGTTTCACGACCAGAGCCATTTTCACCGCCATTTCAAAAGTGCAATGGGCATCACACCCGGCCACTATATGAAACACGTATAACTCTTTTTCCTGCTACATTAGTAAACATCGCTGACCAAGTTACGTCCTTTTTCACCCTGTCCGTCCATTTGAGGTGGTTCTAAGCCACTAAATAGTAAGAGCTTTATCAGCAAGGAAGGCTGTTATGATCATTGCATCCGCGTTTTCCCTCGTCTTTCTGGTTCTGGCATATACCCATGTGTTTGTCGATACCATAGATGTCGATGCCATCACCATTGTACTTATGGTATTAGCCACTCTGCCCTGGGTATTTCCTTACCTGAAATCGCTGGAACTGCCGGGGGGAATCAAAGTTGAAATGAAAAACGTGCTGGAAAAGGTTGAGCAGGCTGCCGCGGAAATAGATGACTCCGAGCAACCCAGTGGGTATCAGGGTGTGGATGCTGCCCTTGCCTTTATCGCCTTGCGGGTAGAAATAGAAAAAATCGTCCGCCGGTATCAGCCAGATCTGCGCTCAAGCCGTTATTCTCTGCCCGCGCGGCTGCACAAACTGGCAAAAGAAAACGTGATTAATCAACACTTAGCCGATGCCTTGCTCGAGATCGTTAAGCTAGGTAACGCCGCCTCTCAGGGGCAATTTGTTCACTCGGAAGAAGCGGAATTGATACTGATGCGATCCGGCCCGCTACTGGACAAACTGGAACATAACCTGAGCCAGTCCATGGTCGAGGCGCCCGCGATCATTTAATCTGCTAAGGCAGTTTTTCTATGTCTTCTTTAATCTGATAGCCCTTGTCGGTCACTATTTTTTCCAGTACGGACAGCCGTTCTCTGAGTTCGGTCATTTCCGCTCTCAAGGCTTCCGCTTCCTGGCTGGCCAGTCGATCCCTGTCCTTCTGTTTCGCCTGAAGGCGAAGGTATTGCTGGACAATAAGCGCACCAAAAATGATGGCAATAATCCAAACCGCTGTCATAAATACTCCCTTATCTTAATGCCGATAATCGCATTTCAGGTTCAGCGTAGCACCAATTTGATGCTCAGCCGTAGTGTCCAATCTACTCCTTGTGACACACAATCACCAAAAAGAAAAAGCCGCCTGTTCAAAGGCGGCTCAGTCATTTAGTGGCTCACTGCCATCGCTTGCTGTTGATCCGTCTGCGGCGGCAGACGATAACGCCCTTCCCTGTAGAGCTTGCCACCCAACAAGGCATGGGCCAGCGCACGCTGAGATTCCTGCTCAGAAATACCCGATGGCGTTAGTGTCTGCCGGCTAAAATCGTACTGGTAGCCGATGGCGGCTTTGCCCGGCTGCAGCACGACCAGTTTGTCTCTGGTCAGATACCCGAAGTTCTTATCAAACTGCATCATTGCCCGCTGATATTCCGGCGCGATCTCTTTGGTCAAGTCATGGCCAATCATAGGCGATGTGTTATCGGCACCGATCAGTGACAGCAAAGTAGGGGCCATATCAATGTTGCTGGCCAGGCGATCGTCCTGACGAGGCTGAATATCCCCGCCCAGAATGACCGCCGGAATGTGGAAGCGGTCGACCGGAACCGGTACATTACCTTCGGCACGGGCATCATGGTCGGCAATGACAATGAAAACCGTGTCTTTCCAGTATTCAGATTGCTTGGCTTTGGCGAAAAACTCGCCTAAGGCTTTATCGGAATACTTCACCGCGTTATTACGGGTATGTTCAGGTTGTTCATACAGTTCGATTTCACCATCGGGGAATTCGTACGGTGAGTGATTACTACTGGTGAACACCAGGCTGAAGAAAGGCTGGCCGGTTTGATGCAGCTTAGTAAATTGTTTGTCTGCCATCTGATACAGATCCTGATCTGAGGCACCCCAGGAGCCCACAAACTTAGGATTGACGAAATCAGGCAAATCAACAATATCTTCAAAACCATTGCCCAGGAAGAAAGACTTCATATTGTCAAAATGGCTTTCCCCGCCATAAATAAACTGGGTGTGGTATCCCTGGCGGTCCAGCAGTTCGGCAATAGTATAAAACCCGGTCTGGCTTTTACTTAACTTCACAACCGCACGGGACGGCGTTGGCGTAAAACCGGTTGTCATGGCTTCAATACCCCGCACTGAGCGCGTTCCAGTGGCATACACTTGAGTGAAGTTCCAGCCTTCTTGCATCAGGGCATCCAGATTCGGCGTGAGCGGCAGTCCGCCTAAACCACCGACAAAACGCGCACCCAGGCTTTCCTGAAGCAGGATCACCAGATTTTTCTTACCTTCAACGGTTGGCAGATTGGTATTCAGTGTTGGAATGTCATCTGATAAGAAAGTCTCAGGACGGCCAGAAGACGCCCGCACGGTTTCGATAATGTCATCCAGCGGCATTGTTCCGTAAAACTCTTCCGCGCTCTTTTCAGAAGCCATGTTCTTGGCGGCAAAAATGACAGAATACGAGGAATTCAGTGTCAGATCGTTGAGCAAAGGATCGGTAGAAAACGCCACCATGGCCGGATTCAACGGCCGGTGCTGGAAGGTTGAACGCGCGCCCATCACACCAAGAGCCACCACAAAAATCGCCAGCACAGGTCGCCAGTACCAGCGAGGAGCATCCAAATCTCGCACCGCATAGCCACTGAGCAACCAGCCAAGGCACAGGGTTAATACCGAACCAATCAGACCGATAGCCAGTTCCAGCTTATAACCCACCCACAACATGCTGAAGACTTCTTTCGGATAAATCAGGTATTCAATGAACAGGCGGTTCGGGCGCAAATTATATTCACTGATAAAACTTGGGGTCGCCAGTTCCATGTAAACCAGAATCCACAAGCCCGCCACCAGCCATAGCCGGAGAATGAACAACCAAATCTGGCCCAGAAGGCCATTCGTCGGCAGCAATGCCAATAACAACGAAGGAAGAATTAACAGCCAGCACAGTGTCGCGACATCGACTCTGATGCCGGATAAAAGGATTGATGGCCAATCTTGCCAACCGGTAATGTGATCAACCTGCCAGAGGGTGAGCGCAACGCGGGACACACTGAGCAAAATCAGAGACAGCAGAGTAAACAGGACGATGGGAAACATCACCCCGGTTATAGATTTAAGTTTTTGCATTACAAAGAGATCCAAATATTTGGTATCACCAAAGGATTACCAAAACAGCTTGAGGATGATCGCCAGCCAGATGCCGCCGGCCAGCAGCAGAGCAATAAATACCGCCGCAGAGCCAATGTCTTTCGCCCGGCCACTCAACTCATGAAACTCACTGCCAATTCGGTCTACCACAGCCTCAATCGCTGAATTGAGCAGCTCAACGATCACAACCAGAAATAAACTGGCAACGAGCAAAATGTGCTCGATAAAAGTGACAGGCAGGAAAAATGAAATGGTTGTTAGTGCAACAAGCAAAATAATTTCCTGTCTGATGGCCGCTTCATGCTTCCAGGCGGCTTTCAGTCCCTGGACCGAATAGCCCGCCGCTTTCACGATACGCACCAACCCAGTGTTACCCGGTTTCATAGTGTTCCTTGCTTAGTCATTAAGACGGCCGAAAATAGTGAAATATTGCTCTGCCTACAATCTGCAAAAACCCAGTTATGATGTTGCTCCCGCTTACAAGCGATCAAGTATTTCAATCTGTGAGGTCGAGCGCTTTTTTGTCACCACCAATTCAGAAAAACCCTTTACATCAAGATTAAAGATACAGTATGACTCGCGTTTCTTAAGAAAAACTTAAGAAATGCGAGCAAAATATTGACATTGTTGACTGAAAAGCGTTGCTAGATTGGTAGTTGCTGACCGGTTTTGACTGTTCGGATAGCCAGGTTGGTATGAATATCTTTTACCATGGTCAGGGTCTGTAGTTTGCGGATGAAAGCTTCGTAATGGGGTAAATCTCTGGCGACCACTTCTAACAGATAATCGTGTGCTCCGGATATGACATGCGCACTGATCACTTCAGGCATACCTGACATCACCTGCTCAAACTCATCAATGGGTTGATCCCTGTGATTATTCAGGCTGACATTGACAAAAAAGGTCATCATCAATCCCAGCTTCTGTCTGTCCAGGGTGGCCTGATATCCCGCGATAATACCATCTGATTCCAGCTTCTTTATCCGTCTGGCACAAGGTGACACCGACAGACCCACCTTATCGGCGATCTCAGCGGTGCTTTGACGTGCATCGCGCTGTATTTCAGTCAGAATCTGCTTATCTTTTTTATCCATCACGCCCGCATCCCGTCTGTTTGTTACTCATCACTAACAACAAGTTAGTAAAATAAGTCACTAATTTAAATAAAATTGGAAAAAATCACCAATATAGCAGAAATGGGTAGTTAAGTTTGCCAACTATTATCGCGTGCTTTTGCGGATACTGAAATCACTTCAATCGCAAGGATTACGCTGATGCAAAAGAACACGCCCGCTATGCTGACCGGACTGTTAGCCATGACGGTTACTTTAATGATCTGGTCCGGTTTTTTTATTTCACTGCGGGCCTCCAGCCAGTCAGATCTGACGATCGCCGATATTGCCCTGATACGCTTTGTTCCCGCCGCCCTGCTGTTTGGCTGGTTGTGCCGGCATAAAGCCAGGCACATTTTTCAGACCCCAAAGCGATACTTAGCGCTGATATGCTGGGGAGCCGGGCTACCCTACCTGCTTCTTGCCGGGTACGGGTTACATTATGTTCCTGTTGCGGATGGCGCTTCCTTAATTCCGGGTATATTGCCGCTTCTTGTGTCAGGTATTGCCGTCGTCTGCTTTGGCGAGCCTCTCTCACCGATGCGCCGGACCGGTTTAGCGTGTATCGCATTGGGTGTAGTGTGCTTTGTCGCCAAGTCACTGGCGAACGGGCAGCCCGGCATGCTGACTGGCTATGCCATTTTGTTACTGGCGAGTTTTAGCTGGGCCTGGTTTACCATAGCGATGCGCGTCTCTGGCCTGTCAGCAACAGAAGGGGCGGCTGTGATTGCAATATCAGGATGTGGCCTGCTACTGGCTGGTTTTCTCAGCCAGACAATGACGTTTAATTTGCTGTCGGTGGACACTCAGGAAGTGATGTACCATTTTCTGGTTCAGGGAGTCGGTGTAGGGATAGTTTCCAGCCTGTGTTATACCTTGGCCATCTCACGGCTGGGGGCTGAAATGAGTGCCGCGCTGGGGGCATTTACGCCGGTTTTAGCGGCACTGATGGCGATTCCACTCTTTTCCGAACCCCTCACCGGGCAAACGATGATCGCTATGGCGTTGATTGTGATCGGCGCGCTCACGGCCAGCGAAGTCATACCGTTCCCCATCAGCAGAAGTAAGATAGTGAAAAAAGCCATGCGTTAAATTGAGTCGCTGTCAGGCCATGCCCATCTGGTTTTTGTATTTCTCAACGGCTTTTTCATAGAAAGCACGTTCGTCATCATCAGAAATGCTTTCCGCCTGATTAAAGAACACTTCAGGCCCGGCTTTGCCGTTTTTTAACTGCCAAACGGCGTAAGCCGCCTGCTTATCAAGTTCAATACGGTTTTTCTCAGAAGCCGATAACAAAGAAAGATTATGCATGGTTTTCCTTACAATTACGGAGTCAACGCTTGGGTCTGGCGACATAGTAACGAATTCAGCGTTAAAATGAAGACCTGCTTGTACTACCCGGTAGCCTCAAGGCGCTGGTTACCTGTCTGCCTCAGGTCAAAAACCAAGGTGGGATGTCACCACCCAGGTAAATACAACCACGATCATCGCGATTAAAGTCACACTGAGGATCGGATTCAGGGTACGCCGATTGGGGTGACGTATCGCATCGATAACGCTTGGCTCATCGCTTTTCATGTCAGGCTGAACGAACTGATGAAAATGGGTTTGCCCTGCGCTGATACAATCCTGCTCTCCGTCTATCACCTGGGCATCAAACCATCTGTGTCTGTCGACTAAACGTTCAGCAGGCACATTTCGCGGAGAACCAAACCGCCCGGTTCTGGACTCAATGATACTGATCACTAAGAGGTGTTTTGACTCGCCCCACACCCAGCAGGGAAGAAAATTACCCTGAATATCGACTCGGCACGGAAAAGGATAAGTGTCATTCTTCAATAATTGGGAAACTGGCATGCCCGGAGACTGCAGCGCCTGCTGCGCATTTTCAAGCCAGGGATCAATGGCATCTCTGAAAACATTCTGTCGCAGCGGTAACAAGCGAGACAGACCGCGTAAAATGAACGCCTGGCAATCCGGCCGTACCTGATTAGCTTGCCAGTAATCCTGCACCGGACCACATTCCGACAACGCCAGAAAAACAGCCCGACTGGTTTTCTCATATCGTTCAAAATTGGTCATGAATGCCTCCGCCGCAATCGGGCGTTGCTTATCCTGGCTGTCACCGGATAAACAACCCCATAAACAGAACACAATACGGGTTGCGGGCAGAACAGGTGTTGATCTCGCTACTGTTTCCGCGCTTTTTCAGCACTCAATGACGGTTACAATCCGAATCCTACGCTCAACAGGATAGCGTTACTGTCAACCTCTCCCATATCCCGGTATTCATAGCCGAGTGTCAAATCCAGCAAAGGTATAATACCCAGCACGAAACCGGCCCCGCCGGCAAATCCCCAGCCATCATCCTTGTGTGTCACACCGGCTAATTTACGATCCACATCGTAATAGTTAGTGCCGGCTCTGGCATAAACACTACCCACCAACAGTGGAATATCGGCCTGAAGTGTCAGCGGCACAGAGGTATAATCAATATCATTTTTTGCCGATGACAACGATGAATCCACTTCCGCACTACCAATGGCTAACCCGGCATTGACACTAAAAATACTGGTCACCTGATAAGACGCATTGACCCCGTATTCATAGCCATAATCAGAGTTACCGTCATACTCCAGGCGGGATGCACCTGCATTGGCCCCGACAGATAAACCTAAAATGTCAGCGCTGGCTGGCAGGCTTAACACTGCAAGCGCCGCTGATAGCATCAATTTTTTCATGTTAACGTTCCTTCGTAGCAAAAGAGTGAAAACTGTCGTTGCAGACTGTGCCCAATTAATCAATAGCCCATATCTTTATTTTCGCCAACTAAACACATCTTAAAAACAAGCAGATAGTTATCTCTGCCTGTGTTTTTCTTTCCTGTTTCACACACCAGAGATAATCACGCAAAGCAATGATATCGATTACATTCATTTTTACCCGTTTCCTGAATTCAACAATCTTATCCTAGTCTTAAAAAGTAAGAATAATTCACACAAGGTACTGTTATATAAATATTTATACTAAAAAACACAGCTTTATTCATCATGTTGAATAACTCAGTACAATAATAAAACGCAAACGATTAACTTCCTGTTTTCAACAGATTTGGTAAATAACTCTGGATCGACAGCTGAACAATCAATAAAATGTGACTAACTTCAAAAGTTGCTCTTGGTAACTTCACTAGACTGGCTCCCTGATTCAGCAACAGTTCTTCACTGACTCTCATTGAGTTTCTGCCACTGCTGTGCTGATGTTTTTTTCAGATAAGACGTACCACTTGAGTACGACATACAACAGAGGGTAAACACATGAACGAGATTCTGCTTGCAACTATTGCAGGAGTCGTTGTCGGTCTCTTTTTCAGTGCAGTAAAACTGCCACTACCCGCTCCGCCAGTACTGTCTGGCATCATGGGGATTGTGGGTGTTTACCTGGGTGGTATGGCATACCAAGCAGTGGTTGAACGTTTCTTCTCATAATTTTTTAAAACGAATAACTTGTCAGGAGTCCGCTATGGCTACCCCGCATATCAATGCCGAATTTGGTGATTTCGCAGAAACAGTACTGATGCCAGGTGACCCGCTGCGTGCGAAACTGATCGCAGAAACGTATCTGGAAGATGCCAAAGAAGTCTGCAATGTACGCAACATGTTTGGATACACAGGCACCTATAAAGGCAAGAAAGTGTCTGTGATGGGCCATGGTATGGGTATCCCGTCCTGCTCTATCTATGTTCACGAACTCATCAAAGACTTCGGTGTTAAGAACATCATCCGTATCGGCAGCTGCGGTACAGTGAGCGATGACATCAAACTGATGGATATCGTGATTGCTATGGGTGCATCCACCGACTCCAAAGTGAACCGCATCCGTTTTAACAACCATGACTTTGCCGCCATTGCCGATTTCCACCTGCTGGAAACAGCGGTAAACCAGGCGCGAGAGCAAAACGTGCCGGTTCGTGTCGGCAACGTGTTCTCTGCCGATTTGTTCTACAGCCCTGAAGCTGACCTGTTCGATAAGATGAACAAGCTGAACATTCTGGGTGTCGACATGGAAGCCGCCGGTATCTATGGTGTTGCAGCAGAGCTGGGTGCGAAAGCGCTGACCATTCTGACAGTGTCTGACCACATTACCCGTGGCGAGCACCTGAGTTCTGAAGATCGTCAGAAGTCATTCCACTCTATGATGCAAGTTGCGCTGGAAACAGCGATCACTATCTGATGCATCTGATCCGGTCTGTCATATACAGGCCGGATTGCGTATTTAAGGCCGGCGCCAATGCTCCGCCTTAGTAAAGAATTAGTCAGCTCAATCAGGGGATTTGCCTGTCGCAGCTCAAAAATTGGTAAAATGTGGCGTCTTACACAATTTGAAGCGGGTTTACCCGGGCGACAATGCTATGCCTGGCAGTTTGGGCCAACTAATGGGTGTCGGGTCATCGTATGCAGTAATGACTCGGCACCTTTTTCCGTGCAGGTTTTCGCTGTAGTCCGTACACGAGGAGGGTGGCAAGCATGATGACAAATCAAAAACACTCTGCAACCTTGCCGCCAGCCAGCGGGCACTGGCAATTGAATCATTGCAAAACTGTGCATTGCCAGAATTTTGGTTCCCGTAATCCAGACGACTATATCATTCAGAGAACCAATCCAAACCGTCCTGCCTTCATTTGCAAAGAATGCGGCGCTTTTCCTCCCCTTATCAGCAATCAGAATGTCATCGCAGAATGGCGTTACCTGAAATTACAGCAAAGTAACGGCTTACCCGCCTGCAGCAATCTGGACTGTGACAATCTGGGGTTGCCCGTACTGACACATCGCCACCTGTATCATGCCTTTGGTTACAGTGGTGATCGTCAGCGTTATCGCTGCAAAAGCTGTCAGGCGACGTTTGTCGACAGATGGTCTGGCTTTAATCCTAAACACCAGGTTCAGCAAAAGCTGCTCGCCCTGCTGTTTACCGGTCATCCCATCCGGGATATCTGCCGGCGACTCGGTA
>NZ_JASJOJ010000038.1:0-43498 GCF_038519165.1 Photobacterium sp. SP02 | reverse complement strand
CAGTTCGGTGACATTTTTGAGCCTCAGATCGTCATTGTCGGCTGACTGGGTGATCCCGCCAGGAAAGCCGCCGCCATCGTCAGCACCGGGCGCACTGTCGCCCTCAACAGGCACATAGTTGACCAAATCGAAGGTTTTACCCAGGTTGACCACAAAGGGATCTTTGCGCTGACCGGCGAAGACTTTACCCGTTGCAGCGCAGCCTGGCATCGTAAACTCATAGATGAACTGGTTGGCGTAATTGATATAGCCACTTTCGCTGCCAAAGGTTTTGGTGCCGATAAAATCCAGCGGCTTGTGAAATTCAGTCTGGCCTGTTGATACATTGGCGAGCTTGGTTGGCTGGCCATTTTGCTGCGGACCGCTGACCAGACTGAGCGTGTAGCTTTCGCTGAAATTTGCCGCACTCTGATCGGCATCACTGATACTGCCGACAACTTTTAACGGCACCGCCACAGATTGGGTTTCTCCGCTGTTGCCAATAGTAAGAGCGACGCCCATGTTGTTGTTCGGCAGTGCATTTTTAAAATTGAACTGAAAAGTCAGATCTTCAACCGCATCGCCGTCGTTATCAATGTGGATGCTGTAAACGGCAGCGGGATCCATGGCGAAGTAATTCGGGCCACCGTAGGCATCTTGCAGCGGTATGTAGTTGGCGATCAGGGTGACGTAATCCTCCCGGCCGCTTTCATAGCTGTTGAAGGCATAAAAGTCGGTGGAGTCCAGAGTAGGAAGCCGGGTGATGTTCGGTGCTTCCCGGTGGCTGGATGCAGAGGCGATGCCGGAGAGGCTCATCGCAATGACACTGACAACGAGTTTGGTATTCATGATTGGTCCTTGTTTGTTGTTGGTGCTCATTGAGTAAACGATTGGGGGCGGCAAATGGATGCAAAAAATTTGCTGTGCTGCAGAAAAAAGAGAAATCACCGGAGATATCAGGCAAATAACTTTGCCAGACTTTGATTCGCGGGTCAGTTCGACTAGTATGAGGCGTTGCATCGGTTGGAGGGATGAAATCAGGTTATGTCACGTATTCGAGAAAAAAATCAGGAAGTTATTATCAAGTTTGCGGGCCGACTGTTTGCGGAGCAGGGTTTTGCGGCAACCAAAGTGGCCGACATCGCCAAGCTGGCCGACGTCCCTAAGCCGAACGTGTATTACTACTTCAAGACCAAAGAAAACCTCTATCGTGCGGTGCTGGAGAGTGTGACTCAGCCATTGCTGGAAGCCTCCTGCCCTATTGAGCAGCTGGATGATCCGGTTCAGGCGCTCACCTCTTATATTCAGACCAAACTGCGGATTTCCCGTGATCACCCCTTCGCCTCCAAAGTGTTCGCCAACGAAGTGATGTCGGGTGCACCTTATCTGCCGTCAGATATCGGCGACGAGCTGCTGGCGCAGTCAAGAATGATCATTGCCAAGCTGGAGCGCTGGATTGAGAAGGGTGTGATGGCGCGCGTGTCGCCGCAGCATCTGATGTTTACGATTTGGGCATCGACCCAGACTTATGCCGATTTCAGCTGGCAGATTTGCAATGTGCTGGAAAAAGAAGCACTGGATGATCAGGATTTTGCCGATGCTGCAGAATTTCTGACGCAACTGGTGATTCGCGGCTGTCAGATAAAATCAGCCTGAAGCTGGTCAACCTCAAGTCACCGATACACTTGAAATCGCCGATACACTTTAAATCAATAAAAAAGCGCTTCCGCCCAACGAGGTAAATAGCGAAAGCGCTTGGGTGTTATCTATCCTGAACAAAGACGTTGTGAGTGATTTCGTTTACCGGCGCTGCTGGAATCGCTCGACCAGACGTTTTGCTGCCGCCTGATGACGGCTCAGCAATGCCGGTAAATCGACACCGATCACCCTGCCATCATGGACGCGCCATTGTCCTGCCACCATGACTCTGTCTGCCTGATGCGCACCACAGAGCACCAGTGCCGCCAGTGGGTCGTGTGCACCTGAGAAGCGGATCTCATCCAGACGGAACATGGCGATGTCTGCCTGTTTACCCACCTCCAGCGTGCCGAAATCTTCACGGCCCATGGCACGAGCTGACCCTGACGTTGCCCAGCGCAGGGCATCAAAATGGGTGACATCCGCCGAACCGTAACGCAGGCGCTGGATGTACAGGCCCATTCGCACTTCGTTGACCAGGTTTGAGCCGTCGTTTGACGCTGAGCCGTCAACGCCCAGTCCGACTTTCACGCCCGCCGCTTCCAGCTCTTTGTTGCGGCAGATACCGGAGGCCAGCATCATGTTTGATGACGGGCAGTGGCATATCCCGACTTCGGCCTGACCTAAACGGCGGATCTCTTCTTCGTTGAAGTGAATGCCGTGTGCCAGCCAGGTGCGGTGATTCAGCCAGCCGGTTTCTTCCAGATAATCAACCGGGCGCAAACCGAAACGCTCCAGACAGAAGTTTTCCTCATCAATGGTTTCACACAAATGGGTGTGTACCATGACATTTTCACGCTCTGCCAGACGGGCGGTTTCTTTCATCAGATCGGTGGTGACGGAAAATGGCGAACAGGGCGCCAGAGCAATCTGGGTCATCGCGCCATCACCGCGCTGGTGGTACTGACGGATCAGACGCATGCTGTCATCGAGTATGGTGTCTTCTTTCTGAATGGTATGACGGGGCGGCAGGCCGCCTTCGTCTTCGCCCAGGCTCATTGAACCACGGGTAAAAATAGAACGGATACCCAGTTTTTGTGCGGTCTCTACCTGGATATCAATGGCATGTTCCAGCCCGCGGGGGATCAGATAATGGTGATCCGAGGCGGTGGTACAGCCGGACATCATCAGCTCGACCAATGCCAGCTCAGTGGCGACCTGCATCATTTCTTCATCAAGGCCGGCCCAGACCGGGTACAAGGTTTTGAGCCAGTGGAACAGCTCTTTGTTCAGGGCATCCGGATAGGCGCGGGTCAGGGTCTGATAGAAATGGTGATGGGCATTGACCAGACCGGGGGTAATGACATGTTCACTGGCATCGATCACCTGATCGGGTCTGTTGGCTGGTTGAGCACCAAGAGGAACCAGCTCAATCACTTTACTGCCTTGAATCACAACGCCGCCGCGGGCATCCGATTCTGTGCTTGAGCCTGTGTAAATGGCTAAAGGGTTTTTCAGCCAGATGGTTTCCATTTTGTTTTCCTTAGCCTTCTCTGCCGTTGCCGAGGAGAAGGTCTTATGGGGTGGGGATCATAACGATCCCCGGGTTAATATGAGTGTGTTATTTATCTCTCTGTTCAGGATTGTTTTGCTGTTTCAATGTGTTGCTTCTTTTCCGCAGTTTCAGAGGTCTGAACCGGGAGCTCACTCTCTGCCTCATCATCTGCGGTTTCCTCGATGCTGTCGCTGACGGCGTTCTCAGGCAGGATCTGGTTCAGCAGTACAGTGACGATGGTGCCGGTAGTAATGCCTGAGTGGAACAGGTTCGCCAGATCGTGCGGCAGGTGCTGAACCAGGCGCGGTTCGATAGTCACTGCCAGACCGGACGCCAGACCGACGCAGATCACCAGGGCGTTACGTTTGGTGTCAGCCGCTTTGATCAGCATGCGGATACCGGCATAGGCAATCATACCGAACATGATGAAGCCGACACCGCCTAATACTGGTTTGGGAATGGTTACTGCCAGTGCAGCCAGTTTAGGGAACAGGCCACCCAGGATCAGCAGAGCACCGGTTGTTGCCACGACGTAGCGGCTGGCGACACCTGTGATACCCACGATCCCCACGTTCTGACTGAAAGAGGCCAGTGGCAT
The DNA here is from genome assembly GCF_038519165.1 of Photobacterium sp. SP02. NCBI lineage: Bacteria > Pseudomonadati > Pseudomonadota > Gammaproteobacteria > Vibrionales > Vibrionaceae > Photobacterium > Photobacterium sp. SP02. The sequence goes on along the minus strand of NZ_JASJOJ010000038.1, from coordinate 39,728 downwards.
TGCGGTCAGGAAGGCTGCCAGTGTGCTGCCCAGACCGTCACCCAGCAGACCGCGTTTCAGATCGTTACCAGACAGTTTGACTTTACAGTTGTTCGCCAGGGCCATGAAATCCCCTGTCGCTTCGGCAATCACCACTATGTATACCAGGCTCATGCTGACGATAGCCGACAGGCTGAAGCTCATGCCGTATTCCATGATAGCCGGGCTGCCCACCCACTCTGCGCGAGCGATCTGCTCCAGGTCAACCATACCCATTGACAGGGCCACCAGATAACCACCGGCCAGGCCGATAACAATGGCAGAGGCAGCGACGGCGCCACGGCAGTAAATAGACACCACGATAACGATTGCCAGCGAGATAAATGCTAAAAACAGCTTTGGCATAGTCGCGAACTGTTCACTGGTATTGGGCGCATCGCCCACCCAGTTCATGGCAACGGGCAGAATGGTCAGGCCGATCAGGGTTACCACTACACCGCTGACCACATTGGGAAACAGTTTGCGGATTTTATCCATGAAGAAGCTGGCTGCCACGACCACGAATGAGCCGACAAGTGCTGCCCCCATGATGCCGCCGACACCGTCAGCGTTACCTATGCTGATGGCCACACCCAGAAAACCGAAACTCGATCCCATCACAACGGGGAGACGGATACCGACAGGGCCAAAACCAAGACACTGAGCAATGGTGACAATACCGGAAGCGAGCAGAGCGGCGTTGATCAGGGTGACGACTTCATCGGTCGGCAGACCAATAGAGGTGCCGACAATTAATGGCACAGCGACGATGCCGCCGATGGAAGCCAGCATATGCTGGATAGCTAAGAGCAGGGTGATGCTGTGTGGTGGTCTCTGGTTTAGCGTATAGAGAAGTTTCATCGTTAGTTCTCCACAATTCATCCGATGAATTGGCTGCGTAGGGTTATAGGTTGTGTTCGCGTCTATGTTTTTATACGTATGTTTTTACTACGTATATTTTTATTAAATTGGATTTCATTAAGTATGCAGTGACCTGCCTCTGCCGTACGACAGAGGTAGGTATGCATTAAAGTATCGCTGTTTTGATAATTCGTTTTTATGGGTGTTGCATGTGTCTGTTTGTGATCAGAGGTACACCAGCTTGGCGACAAAAATCGCGGTCAGTATGTACATGCTGATTGAGACATCTTTGGTTTTGCCTGTGGCGACTTTGAGCACTGTGTAGGTAATGAAACCCAGTGCGATACCGTTGGCGATGGAGAAAGTCAGCGGCATCATCAGCGCTGTGATAGCGGCAGGTGCAGCGTCAGTAAAATCGTTCCATTTCACGTGCTGCATACTGCTCATCATGACGAAGGCAACGTAAATCAACGCGCCGGCAGTGGCGTAAGCCGGGATCATGCCAGCCAGTGGTGAGAAGAAGATTGCCGCGACAAACAGCAGACCGATCACTATGGCTGACAGTCCGGTACGGCCACCGGCCGCGACACCCGCTGCACTTTCTACATAACTGGTGACAGGCGGACAACCCACACAGGCACCTGCCACGCTGGCGATACTGTCAGCTTTCAGGGCTTTGCTCAGACCTTCAATTTTTCCGGTTTCTTTGTTTCTCAGGTTTGCCCGCTCAGCTACGCCCATCAGGGTACCGGCAGTATCAAACATGTTCACAAACAGGAAAGCCAGGATCACGCTGATCATAGAGATGTTCAGGGCGCCGGCAATGTCCATGGCGAACAGGGTCGGAGCCAGGCTCGGTGGAGTAGAAATCACCCCGTTGTAGTGGACCAGACCCAGCAGGATACCGATCAGGGTGACACTGAACATACCGATCAGCACGGCACCGAAGACTTTACGTTCACTCAGTACGGCAATGATCAGGAAGCAGATTGCAGCTAAAAGCGCCTGAGGCTGGGTAAAATCACCCAGACTGACCAGAGTGGCAGGGCTGTCTACCACGATACCGGCGGTTTTCAGGCCGATCAGTCCCAGGAACAGACCCACACCGGCTGTCATGGAAAAACGCAGGCTTTCAGGGATACTTTCGATGATCCATTCGCGGACTTTATAAAAACTCATCGCAACGAAAAGGATACCGGAAATGAAAACCGCCCCTAAGGCAACTTGCCAGCTGTAGCCCATTTCTCCCACCACAGTGAAAGAGAAAAAGGCGTTCAGCCCCATGCCCGGAGCCAGACCGACAGGCCAGTTTGCAAACAGGCCCATCAGCAAAGTGCCTATTGCAGCACCAATACAGGTAGCAACAAAAACCGCTTCGGCATCCATGCCTGAGGCCGACATGATCTGTGGGTTAACGAAAATGATATAAGCCATGGTGGCAAAAGTTGTAATCCCACCTACGATCTCATTTTTCACGCTGGTGCCGTGAGCTCTGAGTTTAAACAGGCGCTCTAACAGTGAAGCTGAACCAGCTTCAGAATGACCGAGCGTTTCTGTTTTAGAGTTGTTCATGACGACGCTTCCTTTTTTTGCCTGAATGACGATGTGTGCTGGTTGTTTTTTAGTGTTTCCAACTTCACCTGTCAGACAGGGCTTCCCTCTATGTTCCAGGCCGTCACTTGCTGAAAACCCTGCCGGCCGGGTAACGGCCGGAGACTGCGTGGTTTTTGAAGTGATAACTGCTTAGCCTGCACTCATTGTATACAATCTTCAAACTCTCTTGCTCGGTTCCCTGATCTGCATCTGACCTCAGGCCAGGGAACCCTCATTGTGCTACTTGTGTTCCGTTTTGGATCAGCTGCCCCGGTATGTGGAGAAGCTGTAAGGCGACACCAGCAGTGGCACATGATAGTGGCTGCCTGTATCTGCGATACCGAAACGGATGACTACATCGTCCAGAAAGGGAACTGAAGACAGTTCAACGCCTCTCTGGCGGAAGTAATGGGCAGTCTCGAATACCAGCTCATATTTACCGCTCTGGAACTCGCTTCCTTCCAGCAAAGGCTGGTCAGTTCTGCCATCAGAATTGGTATGCGTGGTTTTAACCAGAACGAAGTCTGTGCCTTCTTGACGATAAAGCGACACTTTAATTTCCGCTCCAGGTAAGCCTGAGGCTGTGTCAAGCACGTGAGTTGTCAGTTTTCCCATGGATAACCTCGCGCGTTGCGCTCCTTAAGTTGTACAGAAAATGGATTACTTCTTGCATACTTATTGTATGCCTTCTGATGTGTGATCCGTAATCAGTTCGCCACATTGTATTTAACTATGTACACAACTTTACCGATTAGTAAAGGCTTGTGTAACCGAAATGTTAACCCAAAAGTTAGGGTATGTAACCCTTTGTTGTACCTGCTTGTTAGCTAACGTATTGATATTAAAGTAGGCTATATAGAGATAACAAGCGGTTAACTTTTTTTGATGAATATTAAAAAATGTTGCGCACATTTTATTTACAAAAATTCTGGATATTGTATACAATCACTGTTATAAATTGATTATCAGATGGTCAGTGTGTTGACCAATTAGGATTAAAGGAGTCATGTGTGAGTAATGAGTATCCACGCAATCTGATCGGCTATGGTGCAGTACCCCCGCACCCACGTTGGCCAAATGACGCTCGCGTCGCTGTCTCTTTTGTTCTCAACTACGAAGAAGGTGGGGAACGTTGCATTCTTCATGGTGATAGCGAGTCGGAAGCATTTTTGTCTGAGATCCCAGCGGCACAGCCATTTCCGGGTCAGCGTCATATCAGCATGGAATCGATTTATGAGTACGGCAGCCGTGCTGGCGTATGGCGCATCCTGCGCTTGTTTAAAGAATACGATGTGCCGCTGACTGTGTTCGGTGTTGCCATGGCACTGGAGCGCCACCCGGATGTGGCGAAAGCGTTTGTCGAAGCCGGCCACGAGATCTGCAGTCATGGCTATCGCTGGATTGATTATCAGAACATTGATGAGTCTGAAGAACGCGATCACATGATGAAAGCAATTGAGATTATCAAAAATCTGACTGGCGAGCGCCCTTACGGCTGGTACACAGGCCGCACAGGTCCGAATACCCGTCGCATTGTCGCGGAAGAGGGCGGTTTTATGTACGACTCTGATGCCTACGATGACGATCTGCCTTACTGGCACGAAGAGGGCCCGAAACCGCAGCTGGTGATCCCGTACACTCTGGATACCAATGACATGCGTTTTGCCACAGTGCAGGGTTTTAATGCAGGTGATCAATTCTTCAATTATTTAAAAGACACCTTTGACACCCTGTATGAAGAAGGGGCCACAGCACCCAAGATGATGTCAGTGGGTTTGCACTGCCGCCTGATCGGTCGTCCCGGACGTATCGCTGCACTGCGCCGTTTCCTGGATTATGTGAGCCAGCATGAGAAGGTCTGGTTGTGCCGCCGAATTGATATTGCCAAGCACTGGCACGAACATCACCCGCACCCAAGTATGAAGGAGTATTAATGATGGCACGTTTTACGTCTTGCCAACCGAGCCAAATGAGCAGGGAAGAGTTTGTCTCTCAATTTGCAGATGTGTATGAGCACAGCCCCTGGGTGGCGGAAAAAGTTTACGACAATGGTCTGAGTGATGCTGATGATGACATCAGCACCCTGCATGCGCGTATGGCAGATACTTTGCTTTCAGCCAGCAAAGAAGAACAGTTAGCCCTGATTAATGCGCACCCGGATTTAGCCGGAAAAGCTGCTGTGAACGGTGAGCTGACCGAAGCGTCCACCGCCGAGCAGGCTGGTGCAGGGATTAGCCAGTGTTCACCAGAAGAATTCGAGAAGTTCAATCGTTATAACGATAGCTACAAAGCACGTTTTCAGTTTCCCTTTATCATGGCGGTGAAAGGGGCCAATCGTTATCAAATCCTTGAATCGTTCGAGGCGCGATTAGGCAATGAAATTGAGGCTGAGTTCGATAAGGCGTTGGAAGAGATCAATAAGATCGCTTTGTTCCGCCTGCAGACAATGTAATCAGGACAGGAATAGTCACCATGAGTACACCAGTGAGACAACTGACGATTGAGCCACTTACCCGCGAAGCATTTGCCCCTTTTGGTGATGTTATTGATAAAGAAGTAAGTGACTACTTTATGATCAATAACGGGTCAACCCGACGTTACCATGCCATGGCGAATGTGGATGTGCAGGAAGAGGGTGGTTCAGCCATCATCAGTATCTTTGAAGCCCAGCCTTTGAGTTATCCTTTACAGATAGCCATGATGGAGAGGCATCCTCTGGGATCTCAGGCCTTTATTCCTTTACTTGGAAATCCGTACCTGATCCTGGTGGCCCCGACAGGGGATACACCGGACCCCGCTCAGCTTAAGGCGTTTTACAGTAACGGACGTCAGGGCGTGAATTATGGCAAAGGGGTCTGGCACCACCCGGTTCTGGCTCTGCGCAAGGATGATCAATTTCTGGTTGTCGATCGTGCCGGGCCTGGCAACAACTGCGATGAAGTGTACTTTTCTGACGATGTTCGTATCGAATTATCACTGAGCAGTTTGGAGCAGGAAGCATTAACCGTCGCACTTTGATAAGCCCAAGGCAATTAAAGTTCGCATAACATAACAGGAGTTCGTTATGGATCCACATATGACGGAATGGCTGAATCTGGCAATTCGCTGGGTTCACATGATTGTAGGTATCGCCTGGATTGGTGCCTCATTTTACTTTGTCTGGTTGGAAAACAACCTGAACCGTGTCAATCCGAAAACTGGCTTGTCTGGTGATCTCTGGGCCATTCACGGCGGTGGTATTTACCACCTGGAAAAATACAAACTGGCACCGCCAACCATGCCTGAAAACCTGCACTGGTTTAAGTGGGAAGCTTATTTCACTTGGATCACAGGTGTACTGCTGCTGGGTGTGGTGTATTACCTCAATGCGGATATTTATCTGGTCGCGCCGGGTTCCGGTCTGAGTGCCACAGCTTCAGTTGCACTGGGTGTGGGCTCTCTGGCAGCTGGCTGGATTATTTACAGCCTGCTGTGTGATTCAGCACTGGGCAAGAAGCCGATGCTGCTGGGTATTATCCTGTTCTTCGGTTTAGTGGCTGCAGCCTATGGCCTGAGCCAGGTGTTCAGCGGGCGTGGTGCTTACATCCATGTCGGTGCAATCATAGGTACTATCATGGTCGGTAACGTATTCTTCGTTATCATGCCGGCTCAGCGTGGCCTGGTAAAAGCCATTGAAGAGAATCGCGAACCGGATCCAGTACTGCCGGCAAAAGGTCTGCTGCGTTCACGTCATAACAACTACCTGACGTTGCCAGTGCTGTTCATCATGATCAGTAACCACTTCCCGAGCACCTATGGCTCAGAATATAACTGGCTGATCCTGGCAGGCCTGGCGGTCTTCAGTATCCTGGTACGCCACTACTTCAACACCCGTCATGGCAGCCAGAAGTTTGCCTGGACAGTACCGGTAGCCGCACTGGGCATGATCGCGCTGGCATTTGTGACCTCGCCTTACGCAAGCCGGATGGGTGAGACCTCTGTCCCTGCGGCGTCTGCACCTGCTGTAAAAGCAGAGTCAACGACAGCTCAGGCGGAAACCGGCTCAGCAGCAGCGGCTCAGCCTGCCAGCAGCGGAGTGAGTTTTGCTCAGGTGAATGAAGTCATTCAGGAGCGTTGTTCAGTGTGTCATTCAGCGCAACCGACTCATGCTGCGTTTTCCACAGCACCAGCGGGTGTGATACTGGATACACCGGAAGAAATTAAAGTGAATGCACCCCGCATCGTTGCGCAGTCGGTACAAACGAAAGTGATGCCGCTGGGTAACCTGACTCAGATGACTGATGATGAGCGTAAGCTGATCGGTACCTGGGTTAAGCAGGGCGCGCATCTTTAATCCCCTCGGGGGCGAAAGCCCCCACTTTATAGTCCGTTAGCCCAGACATACCCGGTGTTACAGTTTGGCAACAAGCAGGCGAAGTCCAAAAACTAGATGGCAATCTGATAGGGCAAGCGTGTTTTGTGGCTCAGTCTGAAACCTGGGTAAGAAGGGCAGATAATCTCCTTTACATATCAATCCATAATATGTGACCAGCCCCATACGTTTTGTATCGGGGCTTTTTTTTGTATCAGAAGAGACCATGACTTAGCCATTATTCAGACGATCGAGATTGAAAAAAAGTAAATAGCAGCAGGCCATATTCTGATAACAGGATCACTTTTTCAGCTAGTTTTCTATGTGATGTGCGTTTGTGGCATCTATGGTTCGAACGGAAGAGCTATAGAAAGGAGTTGCTCATGGATTTCATTGAACGGTTACAGACACTGGCGAAGAAAGTTGAACAATTTTCAGAAACACTGGCAACTGAAGAGGCGACAAAAAATGCACTTGTGATGCCTTTTTTGCATTCGGTGTTAGGGTACGATGTGTTTAATCCTCAGGAAGTCATTCCCGAATTTACGGCAGATACAGCAACAAAAAAAGGCGAGAAAGTCGATTATGCACTGATGAAAGAAGGTGAAGTTCAAATTCTTATTGAGTGTAAAAAATTCGGCGAAACATTATCGACTAAACATGCTGGCCAACTTTTTCGTTATTTTTCAGTCACCAATGCCAGAATTGCCATTTTGACGAATGGTGCTAAATATCAGTTCTTTACCGATCTTGATGCACCGAACAAAATGGATGAAAAACCTTTCCTCACCTTAGATTTAGAGAACCTGGATGAGCATATTGTCCCTGAAGTCAAGAAGCTGACTAAATCATCTTTTGATGTGGATTCTGTGGTTGATGCGGCGGGAGAATTAAAGTACCTCAGCCAGATTAAAAAAGTGCTCGGTGAGCAGTTTTCCTTACCGGAAGAAGATTTTGTTAAATTTTTCACCTCGAAAGTCTACGATGGGGTACAAACGTCTAAAGTCAAAGCACAGTTTCTGGAATTAACACAAAAAGCATTAAAACAGTTCCTCAACGACAGTATTAACGCCCGTTTACAGTCAGCAATTGGCTCAGACTCAAAAGTATCTCAAGTAGAGACTTCATCTTATGAAGATGAAGACGAATTTGAGAGTGAGGGTACACCAAAGATCATTACAACAGATGAAGAAATTGAAGGGTTTAATGTTGTCAAAGCAATATTGAGACAAAAATTAGATGTCGCCCGTATTCATTCACGTGATACCCAAAGTTATTTCGGTGTGTTATTGGATGACAATAATAGAAAACCACTCTGCCGGCTGCATTTTAATGCCAAACAAAAGTATCTGGGCGTGTTAGACGAGGACAGAAAAGAAACACGTTATCCCATTAACAGGGTTGATGACATTTTTAATCATACTGACGTGTTGCTATCCGTCGCTGACAGATATGTCCAGATCGAGCCTTCAGCGTCTTAACGCTGGAAGTGTTGTTATTTGCCAGCAGTGTTTACCAAAAATGTGGATGCCCCACACTTGTTCGACGTGGGGCAGAATTTTCATTCCGGCCTGGTCAGTAAAATCAGTAATTCATGGTTATCTGCCAGCAGATCAGTGATCGTGCACTGGTCTAACTCTGCCAGAAAGGCGTCTTTGGCTTTCGCCAGATAGGATTTCAGACGGCAGGCTGGTGTGATGTGGCAGAATTCAGGTGCGCAATTCACCACTTGCAGCGGTTCCAGATCCCGAACCACCTGACCCACAATGATGTCACTCGCTGGCATCGCCAGGCATATCCCGCCATTTTTTCCGCGAACGGTTTTTACATAGCCCAGCTGACCCAGTTTATTGATGATTTTCACCATATGGTTTCTGGACACAGCGAACGTGTCACTGACGTGGCTGATACTGGTGAGTTCCCCGTCTGGCAAGGCTCCCAGCAGGATCAAAGCTCTTAATCCGTAGTCAGTAAAGTTGGTCAGTTGCACATTTTTTCCTCTTTCAACACTAGTGGCAAGTGTAATTCCTTTATTGACTGAAAGATATATTTAAGATACAACTTTAAAACATGCATTATAAATACATCTTTAAAGGAAGCTGCTATGCTGAGTCAGAACACCATTGATATCGTTAAATCCACAGCACCGCTTTTAGCCGAAACCGGCCCCAAACTCACCGCACATTTTTATGATCGTATGTTCCGTCATCACCCTGAGCTGAAAGATATTTTTAACCTGACGCATCAGGACAGCGGCCGTCAGCGTGAAGCCTTGTTTAACGCGGTGTACGGTTATGCTGCGAATATCGATAATCTGGAAGTGCTGTTGCCCGTGGTGGAGAAAATTGCTCAGAAACATGCCAGCTTCAACATCACGGCTGAGCAGTACGCGATTGTGGGTGAGCACTTGCTTGGCACCATTGATGAATTGTTCGCACCGGGCCAGGCGGTGCTGGATGCGTGGGCTGAAGCATACGGTTTGTTGTCTACTGTGTTTATTGACCGAGAAGAGGCGATTTACCAGGAAAATGAGGCAAAAACCGGTGGCTGGCGCGGCACCCGGGAATTTGAACTGGTGGCAAAAACACCAGAAAGCGATGTGATTACCAGTTTTGTGTTTATGCCGACAGATGACCAGCCTGTCGCAAGGTATCAACCGGGGCAGTACATTGGTATTTATCTGAAGCCTGATTGTTTTGACAATCAGGAGATACGCCAGTACAGCCTTTCCGGTGCCCCTAATGGCGAGACTTACCGAATTTCGGTCAAACGTGAAGAGCTGGGGACTGTGTCAGCCTATCTGCATCAGCACCTGAAGGTGGGCGATAAAGTCCAGCTGGCAGCACCATCCGGTGACTTTTTCTTCCGTTCTGACGCCACTCAGCCTGTCGCTTTGATTTCGGCAGGTGTTGGTCTGACACCTATGCTGGCGATGCTGGAAAGCATCAAAGACAGCCACCAGGCCCCGGTTCACTGGTTACATGCCGCCGAAAACCACCGTCAGCATGCGTTTGGCAGCCAGGTAACAGAGATTACAAATACAGCACAGGGTGTCAGCAGCCATGTCTGGTATCGCGAGCCTCAGGGAGTCAACGCGGACTTTGAAGGCTTTCTGGATCTGAGCAAGCTGGATACGACGATTGACTGGCAAAACACCACTTTCTATTTCTGCGGCCCGGTGGGTTTCATGCAGCATGTGGCTAAGCAGCTGAAAGAGAAAGGCGTGAGCGAATCGCAGATGCACTATGAGTGCTTCGGACCGCATAAGGTGCTGTGAGTTAGATTCAGACAGAAGCAGGCAAGATAAAAAACGCCCGTCCGCGGCGGTGTTAGAGACGTGAATACCGGGACGGGCAAGGATAGACGCATTGTGGAGACGCGAGTTTTTAGCTCGCTTTTTTCTTAGTTACCATTTCTGGTTCGGTTGTGCCTTCGGCATCGTAGGCTTTTTCGCCATAGACGAAGGTTTTGCTGACGGTGCGGTCATCGCCCAGACTCATCAGCACAAAGAGTTGCTCTTCCAGCGTTTTTGCTTGCTGCATGCGGAAAGACATTAACGGTGTTGCGTGCAGATCCAGTACCACGAAATCCGCTTCTTTACCCGGTTTCAGGTTACCTATCTTGTCGTCCAGATACAGCGCTTTGGCGCCGCCCAGGGTCGACAGATACAGGGATTTCAGCGGATGCAGTTTCTGCTGCTGTAATTGCAGAATCTTATAGGCTTCGCTCATGGTCTGAAGCAGAGAGAAACTGGTGCCGGCACCAACATCGGTTCCCATACCGACACGAATACCGTGCTGCTCCATTTTCGGCAGGTTGAACAAGCCGGAGCCAAGGAACAGGTTAGAGGTCGGACAGAAAGCAATCGCTGAGCCAGTTTCAGACAGGCGTTTGCACTCACAGTCGGTCAGGTGCACACCGTGGGCAAAAACAGCCCGGTTTTTCAGCAGCTTGTAATGATCGTACACATCTAAATAGCTGTCGCGCTCAGGGAAGAGTTCCAACACCCACTCAATTTCTTTCTTGTTTTCAGAAAGATGAGTGTGCATGTACACATCCGGATACTCTTCCAGCAGTTTACCGACTGTGGCCAGTTGCTCGGGTGTGCTGGTTGGCGCGAAACGCGGCGTCACGGCATACAGCAGGCGGTCTTTGTTGTGCCATTTTTCGATCAGCGCTTTTGAGTCCTGATAACCGGATTCCGGGGTGTCTGTCAGGTAATCCGGCGCATTACGATCCATCAGGACTTTACCGGCAATCATGCGCAGTTTGCGTTTCTCGGCTTCTTCGAAAAACACATCGACGGATTCTTTATGCACTGTACCGAAAACCAGGGCGGTGGTTGTCCCGTTGCTGGCCAGCTCATCAAAGAAAATGTTGGCGACCTGGCGTGCATAAACCGGGTTTTTGAACTTCAGCTCTTCCGGGAAAGTGTAGTTTTCCAGCCAGTCCAGCAACTGCTCGCCGTAAGAGGCGATCATGCCGGTTTGCGGATAGTGAATATGGGTATCAATAAAACCGGCGGTGATCAGCTTGTGCTCATACTGTGTGACGGTCATTCCGGACGGGTGGCGAGCCAGTACCTCGTCGGCCGGGCCCACATCCAGAATGTGGCCGTTCTCAACCACCAGAACACCGTCTTCAAAAAATTCAAAGCTGTTATCAAGGCCGACTTCCTGGGGATCGGCAATGCTGTGTAAAATCGCTGAGCGATAAGCCGTGCGTTGTAATGTCATGTATTTATCCTTCGTTAATCGCTGTCAGGCGACTTGATTGTCGGGGCTGTCATTGGGCTCTGTGGCAGCAGAGTCCTCGCGTTTATCGGCCAGGGTTTCGCCCTGATAGTGGGCGATCAGCTCGCCCGCGACGGAAACCGCAATTTCTGCCGGATGCTTACCCTTGACGGCATCAATGCCAATCGGGCAGACCATACGTCGTATGGTTTCATCATCGTAGCCGCGTTGTGACAGTCGATAATCAAACTTCTTCCTCTTGGTCAGCGACCCTATCATGCCAAAATAGGCAGTATCATTTCTGTTGAGGATTTCCCTTGCCAGTTCAAAATCCAGCTGATGATTGTGCGTCATCACCAGATAGTAACTGTTGGCAGGCATATCGCGGATATCGCCAACCGGATCATCAGACACCAGTTTGGTCACACCGAGTGGCAGCTCGGCAGGGAATTCACTTTCCCGCTGATCGATCCAGGTCACGCGAAAAGGCAATGTACTGACAATATGAATTAATGCTTTGGCGACATGGCCTGCACCAAAAAGCACCAGATGGTGTTGTTGCTGGCCAATCGGCTCCAGGCTCAGGGTGGCCATGCCACCGCAGCATTGACCGAGTCTGGCACCTAAATTGAAGTGCTCAACTCGCGGGTGTCTGTCTCCGGTCAGCAGCATTTCCCGTGCCAGTTTGATCGCTTTGTGCTCAAGATGGCCGCCGCCAATGGTGGCGATGATCTCGTTTCGGGTCACCAGCATTTTGGTACCGGCATCGCGGGGCACTGAGCCCCGATCAGCCAGCACAGTGACCATGACACAAGGTTCACCACGTTGATCCAGTTCAGCCAGGGCATGAATCCAGTTGTCTTTAAACATCGCGCTTTCCTCATCAGGCGAGCCCGAAGGCCCGCCACATACTACTTTTGGCTGTTTTACTGGGCTTGTTCACTGGTTGCTGTCTCGGCCTCTTCTTTTTTCCTGCGACTCAGGAAAGGTTGAGACGAAGACGGCTGCACTTCGTTGATCGCCCAGAGTACGCGCTCTGGTGTTGCAGGGGTATCCAGTTTGACCAGCGCACCTGGCTCGGCAACCGAACGGATGGCATCTTTAATGGCACTCCAGACCGACATACCCAGCATGAACGGCGGTTCACCCACGGCTTTTGAGTTGAAGACAGTGTCTTCAGGGTTGCTTCGGTTTTCCCGCAACTGAGTGCAGAAATCAATCGGCATATCGGCAATCGCCGGGATCTTGTAGCTTGCCGGACCGCTGGTCATCAGGCGACCCTGATCGTTCCACACCAGCTCTTCTGTGGTCAGCCAGCCGACACCCTGAATAAAGCCACCTTCAACCTGGCCGATATCAATCGCCGGGTTCAGAGATGCCCCTACATCATGCAGTATGTCAGCACGCAGGATCTTGTATTCGCCGGTCAGGGTATCCAGTACCACTTCGGCACAGGCTGCACCGTAGGCGTAGTAGTAGAACGGGCGACCGCGGGCTTTCTCGTGATCGTAGTAAATCTTAGGTGTGCGGTAGAACCCTGTGCTCGACAGCGAAACCTGATTGAAGTAAGCCATCTGGATGATTTCTTCAAAGGTTTTCAGCTCTTCACGGATTTGCACCAGGCCGTTTTTAAAGATCACTTCTTCCGGGGTGACTTTAAAATGGCTGCAGGCAAAGTCGATCAGGCGCTGTTTGATGGTCAACGCTGCGTTCTGCGCCGCTTTACCGTTCAGGTCCGCACCAGATGATGCTGCCGTTGGCGAGGTATTCGGCACTTTGTCGGTATTGGTTGCCGTGATCTGAATCCGGTCGATATCCACCTGGAACACTTCAGCCACTACCTGAGCCACTTTGATATTCAGGCCCTGACCCATCTCGGTACCACCGTGGTTGAGATGAATACTGCCATCGGTGTAGATATGAATCAGTGCTCCGGCCTGGTTCAGGAAGGTGGCTGTGAACGAGATACCGAACTTCACCGGTGTCAGCGCCAGGCCTTTTTTCAGAATCGGGCTGGTTTTGTTGTACTCGGCAATGGCTTTACGGCGCGCTTTATACTCACTGCTGGCTTCCAGCTGCTCGGTGATGTCATGAATGAAGTTGTCTTCCACTTTTTGGTAGTAGTGGGTGACATTGCGATCTTCATGACCGTAATAGTTCACCTTGCGCACATCCAGCGGATCTTTGCCCAGATGCTGGGCGATTTCATCCATGATGTGTTCTATGGTCATCATGCCCTGCGGGCCACCGAAACCACGGTAGGCGGTATTTGACGCTGTATTGGTTTTACAGCGGTGACCTGTCACTGTGGCATCGCCCAGATAGTAGGCGTTGTCAGAGTGGAACATGGCACGGTCGACGATAGAATTCGACAGATCCGGTGAATAACCACAGTTACCAGATACCGTAATATCAATACCGTGGATCCGGCCGTCATCATCAAAACCGACTTTGTACTGGTTGTAGAACGGGTGACGTTTACCCGTCATGACCATGTCTTCCATACGGGGCAGGCGCATTTTGGTCGGGCGGCCGGTCAGGTGCGCAATCACAGCAGCCAGACACGCCGGGCTTGCCGCCTGCGTTTCTTTACCACCGAAACCGCCACCCATCCGGCGCATGTCGATCACCACTTTGTGCATAGGGACGCCTAGCACTTCAGCGACCAGTTTTTGCACTTCAGTCGGGTTCTGGGTGGAGGTGTACACTATCATGCCGCCGTCTTCGGTTGGCATCACAGAGCTGACCTGGGTTTCCAGATAGAAGTGTTCCTGACCGCCGATATGCAGATCGCCTTCCAGTACGTGCTTCGCGCTCGCCAGTGCGCCTTCGGAGTCACCGCGCTTGTGCTGGTGACTGCCTGAGACGAAGTGTTTCTTGGCCAGAGCCTCTTCAACATCCAATACGGCTTCCAGTGGTTCGTATTCGATGATGGCCGCCTGAGCGGCTTTGCGGGCTGTTTCCATATCATTGGCGGCAACCGCAATAACAGGCTGACCGTAGAATTCAACAATGCCGTCTGCCAGCAGGGGATCGCCCGGTAATACCGCACCTATGTCCAGTTGTCCCGGTACATCTTTGCTGGTGATGGCGATGGCGACGCCTTCAAAGGCGTAACACGGGCTGACATCCAGCTTGGTAATTTTGGCGTGCGCGTAGGTACTGGTACGAGCATACACGTGCAATTGGTTTGGAAATTCCAGCCGGTCATCAATGTAAACGGCTTCGCCAGTCACCTGTTTGGCAGCGCTGTCATGCTTTACGCTTTTACCCACGCCGGAAGTCAGATTCTGCGCGAATTTCGCCACCATTTCATCGTGACTCAATGTGTTATGGTGATGATTAGACATAAGCAGTTACCCTTGTTTCAATTTGGCCGTTGGACTGTTGTTCGAGATAGAAACGGTGCAGCATGTTTGCGGCCGTTAATGCACGATATTCCTTGCTGGCCCGGAAATCAGACAGCGGCTCGAAATCGTCAGACAGCGCAGCCATCGCGGTCTTGACCGTCTCCAGACTCCACTTCTGACCAACCAGTGCGGCTTCGCAGCTGGCGGCTCGTTTTGGCACTGCCGCCATACCACCGAAGGCAATACGGGCATCAGCCACTTTTCCGTCATCGCTCAACGCGATAGTGAATGCACCACAGACGGCGGAAATATCATCGTCCAGACGCTTAGACAGTTTGTACGCACGGAACTGGCTGCCAATCACAGGCTTAGGCACAATGATTTTCTCGATGAACTCGGAAGGCTGCTGAGCCGTGACTTTATAACTGATGAAGTAGTCTTCCAGCGGCATGGTGCGGCGCTCGTTACCACGACGCAGCACGATTTGCGCATTCAAGGCAATCAGCAGTGGCGGACTGTCACCGATTGGCGAGGCGTTCGCGACGTTACCGCCGATAGTGCCCTGATTACGCACCTGCAGAGAAGCAAAGCGGTGCAGCAGTTCTCCGAAATCCGGATAGTACTTTTTCAGTGTGGCATAACAGTCGGAAATCGGCAGGTTTGCGCCAATTTCAATGCTGCTTTCGGTCTCGGTCAGGATCTTCATATCGCTGACCAGGCCCACGTTGATCAGTTTATCGATCGGGCGGTGGAACTGAGTGACTTCCAAAGCCAGATCCGTACCACCGGCAACCATACGGGCATCCGGGTGCGTCAGCAGCAGATTGGCCAGTTCATCGCCAGAAGTCGGTGAGAAGCCGTACTGGCCTTCAAACTTCAGCGTTGCATTATTCAGATTGATTTTCGACAGCTTGGCAACCGTCTGGCGCTCCAGTTCCGCGAACTGGTCCATCAACTGCTCTTCCTGGCTCAGCGACAGGGCAGCATCAACGATAGGGCGGTAACCGGTACAACGGCATAAGTTACCCGCTAACGCTTCCATCACATCTTCTTTATCTGCCGCTGGCTTGTTTTTGCTCAGCGCAAACATCGACATAATAAAGCCAGGTGTACAGTAACCACACTGCGAGCCGTGGTATTCGACCATGGCTTGCTGAACTGGGTGGAGCTGCTTGTTGGCATTTTGCAGATCTTCAACTGTAATCAGCTGCTTGCCATGCAGAGAAGACACAAACGTCAGGCAAGAGTTGACTGAGCGGTATTGCAGCTTTCCGTCGACAAGTTCACCCAGCACTACGGTGCAGGCACCGCAGTCACCAGAGCCACAACCTTCCTTGGTGCCTGTTTTCTTTACATGGGTACGCAGGTAGTTCAGTACCGTCATATTCGGGGAAACATGCTCTTCTTCCCGAATGTCCTGGTTTAACAAAAAAGTAATCAAGTGACCTCCTCACAGGCTCATGATCTGACCTATAAGTCAATTCTGGATATACTTGACCCAGTAGTCAACTTTTGTGTTAACGCTGTGTGACAGACCAGCTTGAGTGAAAAAACACAGTTAACTCTTTCTAATCAATATGTTGCTTTATTTTTGTGCTGTTGGGCCATGTCATCTGTGTCAAATTTGTTTCTAAATGTTGTGATATAGGTAACAAGTCATGGTTTTGATATAACTGTCATCAATAAAACGGAATCTTCATCTGTAAATTTTAGTATTTATTGGTGGAATATGCTGAGTGACAGGCGTGGGTTTGTTTGTGCTTGGCGAGATTAACTTATTGATATTTATCAATATAGAATGATTTTCTGCTTGTTGATCTTTAATGTAGAGACTCTGTGATCTGACAAGCTTTTTTACGGTAGCATGCCGTATCCAACAAGCGGGCTGAACTAAACTGAAGTGAAGGCAGAGCTGCGGTGAGGGACTAGACAGTGCAGAGTACCGGCTTTGCCGGGTGGTGTGTTTGTTAACAGTTGCAGTGGTGCAGATGTTACTAGCCTGTGAAAAGAAAGACTTCGTCATCAAAGAGGCTGAAATAGATAAATCAGAGCATGAGTATAAATATGATGAATGAATATGGGAGTAGCATTTTTTTATTTTGTGGATTATAACAGCCCGGTAATACTGAATATTATTCTGCACTGCTTCTTAGATTACTGTCCCTGTATATTTTTGACTTAACAGGCTGAAACAGGATGTTTTCATCCGTTTATGTGGCTTTATACGATGAGTAATTCGTGTGCTTTTACACATAAACAGTCTGTGAGAACATTCCAAGTTCAGGCAAAATTGGGTACTATCAGCAAAAGTTATCCCGCCAATTCCGGCAGGGTGCAGAGCCAAATCATATTGGAGATACAGCTTGATCAATGTATTCCTTGTAGATGATCACGAACTGGTTCGCACAGGGATCCGACGTCTTCTGGAAGATGTCCGTGGTATTAAAGTGGTAGGGGAAGCCATCAGTGGTGAGGACGCCGTAAAGTGGTGTCGAAACGAGCATGCCGACATAATCCTGATGGATATGAATATGCCTGGCATTGGTGGGCTGGAAGCGACACGAAAGATCCTTCGCTTCAATCCGGATGTGAAGATTATCGTGCTGACTGTCCATACGGAAAACCCATTCCCGACTAAAGTGATGCAAGCCGGCGCTTGTGGCTACCTGACCAAAGGTGCCGGTGCCGATGAAATGGTCAACGCTATTCGCACTGTGAATAGTGGCCAGCGTTATATTTCGCCGGAAATTGCACAACAAATGGCGCTGAGCCAGTTTGCATCCAACTCAGAGAACCCGTTTAAGGATTTATCTGAGCGTGAATTACAAATCATGATGATGATTACCAAAGGTCAGAAAGTGACCGAGATTTCTGAGCAATTGAACTTAAGCCCTAAAACGGTGAACAGCTACCGTTATCGCTTGTTCAATAAACTGGATATCAATGGCGATGTTGAACTGACCCACCTCGCAATTCGTCATGGCATGTTAGACACAGAGACCTTGTAGTGTCAGAAACCTTCGATGCAAAAAGTTTCCTGAAATCAGTCACAAACCAGCCTGGTGTATACCGAATGTATGACCAGGCTGGTGACGTTATTTATGTCGGTAAAGCCAAAGATCTGAAAAAACGGCTGGCGAGTTACTTCCGTGTTCAGGTGTCGAGTGAAAAGACCCGGGCGCTGGTTCGCAACATCTGTAAAATCGATGTCACTGTTACGCACACCGAAACAGAAGCCCTGATCCTCGAGCATAACTACATCAAGCAGTACCTCCCCAAATACAATGTACTGCTGCGCGATGATAAGTCTTACCCCTATATTTTTCTGAGCGGCCAGCATCACCCGAAACTGGCGGTTCACCGGGGGGCGAAGAAACGCAAAGGCGAATACTTCGGCCCGTATCCGGATTCAGGCGCTGTCCGCCAAAGTCTGCACCTTCTTCAGAAAATCTTTCCTATCCGGCAATGTGAAGATTCGGTCTATGCCAATCGCAGTCGTCCCTGTCTGATGTATCAGATTGGTCGCTGCCTCGGCCCTTGTGTCAAGGGACTCGTCAGCGATGAAGAGTATGCAGAGCAGGTCAATTTTGTGCGTCTTTTCTTACAGGGCAAAGACCGCCAGGTGATCACTTCGCTGGTGGACAAAATGGAAGTGGCCAGTCAGCAACTCGCGTTTGAGAAGGCCGCCCGTTACCGGGATCAGATTCAGGCGTTGCGCCGAATCCAGGAGCAGCAATTTGTCAGCCAGGACAGCGACGATGATCTGGATGTCATAGGTGTCGCTCACGATAAAGGCATGGCGTGTATTCATGCTCTCTTTATCCGTCAGGGTAAGGTGCTGGGCAGCCGCAGTTATTTTCCGCGTATGCCAGCCGAGACGGATATGAACGAGGTGATCACCAGCTTCATCAGTCAGTTCTATTTCAATCAGGCGGAAGGGCGGACCATTCCTTCCGTCATTCTTGTCAGTGAGTCATTGGGCGATGAACAGGCGGCCCTGTCTGCCGCGCTGACAGAAGTCGCCGGCCGTAAAGTCGAACTGCGTTCACAGGCCCGGGGTTATCGTGCCCGCTACCTGAAACTGGCGCAAACCAATGCCCTGACAGCATTAACCAGCAAACTCAACCATAAAATGACGGTTCATCAGCGTGTGACAGAACTGCGTGAATTGCTGGGACTAGATTCACTTTCCCGTATGGAATGCTTTGACATCAGCCACACGATGGGCGAGAAAACGGTAGCGTCTTGTGTTGTGTTTAATCAGGAAGGGCCGGTCAAGGCTGAATATCGGCGGTTTAACATTACCGGTATCACGGGCGGCGATGATTATGCTGCGATGGGACAAGTGTTGAATCGCAGGTATAGTAAACAGATTGATCCTGATAAGATCCCCGATATTATCTTTATCGACGGGGGCAAAGGGCAACTTTCCCGCGCCCATGAAGTGGTGAGCCCCTTGTGCAGTGACTGGCCTAAAAGGCCGCTGCTGGTGGGGGTGGCGAAGGGCACGACCCGAAAACCCGGCCTGGAAACCTTGCTGCTGGTCACCGGGGAAGAATTTTCATTGCCTGGCGATTCACCGGCGCTGCACTTAATTCAGCACATTCGTGATGAAAGCCATGATCATGCTATCAGTGGTCACAGGGCACAGCGTGGCAAAGCCCGTAAACGAAGTACTCTGGAAGATGTTGAAGGTATCGGGCCGAAACGCAGACAGGCATTGTTGAAGTACATGGGGGGATTGCAGGAACTGAAACGCGCAAGCAGGGAAGAAATCGAAAAAGTGCCGGGCATAAGCCGATCTCTGGCCGAAAAAATATACGACGCATTGCAACACGGCTAGCTTTGCGGCACCCTTAAGGTCTGTTTACAGCGGAAAGGCTTTCGTTGGCAGGCACAATACGTTAAACATAAGAACGAACAATATGCGCTTAACAATTCCAAATATCCTGAGTTTCATCAGGCTGGTGCTCATTCCATTCTTCGTGATTACCTTCTACTTACCCTACGAATGGTCACCGTTTGCCACCGCTCTTATCTTCACCATAGCAGGTATCACAGATTGGTTTGACGGATACCTGGCCCGTAAGCTCAACCAGACCTCAAGATTCGGTGCTTTTATTGACCCGGTTGCCGATAAAGTCATGGTAGCAACGGCGCTGGTGCTGGTGACAGAACACTATCATTCGGTCTGGGTAACCATACCGGCGATTACCATGATAGGCAGAGAGATCATTATTTCAGCATTGCGCGAGTGGATGGCTGAACTGGGCAAGCGTTCCAGCATTTCTGTTTCCTGGGTAGGCAAGGTGAAAACGGCCGCGCAGATGTTTGCTCTGGTGATGCTGATGTGGCATCCCAATGAGCTGTTGGAGACAGTGGGTTTTGTTGCCCTCTACATTGCAACAATTTTGACTTACTGGTCAATGTACCTGTATCTGAAAGCTGCAAAGGGTGATTTACTCCATCCTGACAATATGTGACAGAACAATCACCTACCTATTTAGAGAAAGCGGCCCTGGCCGCTTTTCTTTTAATCTTGTAACCAGTGTGTTGAAACAAAGTAGATGAATTTTTTTATTCAATCGCAAATTCTGCTTGGCAATGAAAAGCGCAATATGTTATTTTTCGCGCAATCTCAGGGGGCAACATATCTGAGACACATCCGTCATCATGAACTCAGGCTGATTGCATGTTGACGATCCGTAGGTACTGCTAGCGATGGCGCTGTCAGTAGAAGGGCATTAATAGTGCAATCTTGCGTAATGAAGCAAGGGCATCATTGAGGGAACCCAACGTGAATACTTTAACGTCTCTAACCCAAATCAGCTTTGTCTTACCCAATTGCAGTATTATTACTGAGCCTTGATCGTCCGATCACCATGTCTTCAGCTGACTATCTATCAAACTACAGTGATGTTTATCGCTGGGGCTGTTAGTTGTGTGCTGAGTGCGCTTTACCGATAAGTTACTGACTTATCAATGTCTTTTATACTCAAAAGTACCACCTTTGGTGGGCTTCACTATTTTGGATTAAAAACCAATGAGTAATGTGTTTGATTTTGACGATGTCAAGCATGCGTCCAATGTTCCTGTAGTTCATGACCTGTATGACCTGACCCCAGATGAGCTGCTGCTCAGTCAGGAGCATTATGAGTCCGAAGTTCGCTCTTATCCGCGTCGTTTGCCGCTGGCGATTATGAAAGCGACAGGTGTATTGGTTGAAGACAGTCGTGGCCAGGTCTTTCTGGACTGCCTGGCAGGCGCAGGTACTCTGGCCCTGGGTTACAACCATCCTGAGATTAACCAAGCAATCATTGACCAGCTGAATGCGGGTATCCCGTATCAGACGCTGGACATGACGACACCAGTAAAAGATAAATTTATCCGTGAAGTGATGAACTTCCTGCCGGATGAGTTTGCTGCCAATGCCCGCATTCAATTCTGTGGTCCGTCTGGAGCAGACGCTGTAGAAGCGGCTATCAAGCTGGCCAAGCAAACCACTGGCCGTAACGTGATGATGGCTTTCCATGGCGCGTACCACGGTATGACCAACGGTACTATGGCCATGATGGGCAACCTGAACACCAAGGCACGCCGCCAGGGTCTGATGGCTGACGTCCACTTCATGCCGTTTCCTTACAGCCTGCGCTGCCCGTTTGGCATCGGCGGTGATGAAGGGGCGAAACAAACGCTGCGTTACCTCGAGCGTATGCTGAACGATGATGAGAGTGGCGTACAAAAGCCGGCTGCGATCATTGTTGAACCCGTACAGGGTGAGGGCGGTGTGATTCCTGCCCCGGCATTCTGGCTGCGTGAACTGCGCCGTATTACCAAAGAACACGGCATCCTTCTGATTTTTGATGAAATTCAGTGTGGTATCGGTAAAACCGGTTTCAATTTCGCGTTCGAAGAATCAGGCATTACCCCAGACATCCTGTGCTTGTCTAAAGCTGTGGGTGGCGGTTTGCCTATGTCTGTGCTGATTTTCGACAAGTCGGTTGATACCTGGCGTCCGGGTGAACACACAGGCACCTTCCGCGGCAATCAGCTGGCGATGGCAACCGGTGCGAAAGCACTGGAAATTATCCGTCGTGACAACCTGGTTGAGCATGCCCGCGTGGCGGGTCAGTACCTGCGTGAAGGCCTGGAGCGCATTGCGACTTACGTTGACTGCATCGGCGAAGTGCGTGGTAAAGGCCTGATGTTGGGTGTTGAGATCGTCAAAGGCGGCAAGAAAAACAAATTCGGTGAGCCGGAAGCGGATCCTCAACTGACAATGCAAATTCAGCGTGCAGCGCTGGAGCGCGGTTTGATCATCGAAAAAGGCGGTCGTCAGGGCTCTGTACTGCGCTTCCTGCCACCTTTGATCATCAGCCTGGAGCAAATTGATTTTGCGCTGGATGCACTGAGCAAAGCGATTATCGCTACTGCCGGTCCAGCGAAAGTGGTTGAAAAGTCAGCGGCCAGCGATGCCGACAAATGGCGCTCTTTCTTCATCCAAACCGGTGAAGGTGGCGCTGATCAGTTCGAAGCTGCGCTGAACCAGACAACCAAAGTACTGAAACAAGTATTTGAAAGTACCACTGCGCCATACTCAGGTATGGAGCCTCAGGTGCTGAAAAACCTGATCAACAATATTGAATTGAATGATCAGCAACTGCCGTTGGATGCCGTGATTGATCAGGCTGGCGAGCTGATTGCCAAAAACTCAATCATTGTTCAGCACCCTAACTGCATTGCGCACCTGCACACGCCACCTCTGGTGCCGGCTGTAGCGGCTGAAGCATTCATTGCTGCCCTGAATCAATCCATGGATTCATGGGATCAGTCAACGGCTGCCACCTTTGTTGAGCAGAAAGTGGTCGACTGGCTGTGCGGTGTCTATGGTTACGACAAGCAGGCGGATGGTGTATTCACCAGCGGTGGTACGCAGAGTAACCTGATGGGTCTGTTGCTGGCACGTGACCGGTTTGCAGATATCCAGTCGGGTCATAACATTCAGAAGCAAGGTCTGCCTGAGTATGCCGGCAAGATGCGCATTCTGTGCTCGAAGAAATCGCACTTCACTGTACAGAAGTCCGCTTCGCTGATGGGCCTGGGTGAGCACGCGGTTGAGACCGTGGATACGCATCCGGACGGCACCATCAAACTGGCATCGCTGGTTACCCGTATTGATGAACTCAAGCGTGATGGTTTGCTGCCGTTTGCGGTAGTGGGCACGGCGGGTACAACCGACCACGGTGCGATTGATGATCTGGATGGTCTGGCTGATATCGCCGCTCAGAACAAGATGTGGCTGCATGTAGACGGTGCTTACGGTGGTGCGCTGATTCTGAGCCGTCACAAAACGCGTCTGCATGGCATAGAGCGTGCGGATTCGATCAGCGTGGACTTCCACAAGCTGTTTTATCAACCAATCAGCTGTGGTGCGGTGATCATCAAAGACAAGAGTAACTTCAAGTATCTGCTGCACCATGCAGATTACCTGAACCGCGAAGACGATGTCGTGCCTAACCTGGTTGATAAGTCTATCGCGACGACCAAGCGTTTTGATGCACTGAAAGTACTGATGACAATGCAAGCTGTCGGCACACATTCACTGGGTGCCATGTATGACCACCTGCTGGGTCAGACACAACAGGTTGCAGACATGATTAACCAGTCAGAAGAGTTTGAACTGCTGGCTGATCCTGCGCTGTCGACAGTACTGTTCCGCCATGTCGGAAATACCGAGGCTGATCTCGACCAATTGAATAAAAAATTGCGTTTTGAGGCCCTGGTGAAAGGTGTTGCAGTATTGGGTGAAACCGTAGTTGATGGCAAAATTGCCCTCAAGCTTACGATTCTCAACCCATGTCTGACCATGGCAGATTTTGAGAACCTACTAAATGAAGTTAACCAGCTTGCTTGTTCACTGGTTGACTGAATGACGTGGCTTGCTCCAGTGGGGCTGGAGCAAGCCAATGTTTTATCTGAAGAAGACGGAATGAATTAAATGGCAATTTTACAAATCGGTGCTGGGGGTGTTGGCTGGGTTATTGCCCATAAAGCTGCTCAAAACAATGATGTGTTAGGTGATATTACTATCGCTTCGCGTACTGTGAACAAGTGCGAACAGATCATTGAATCCATCAAGGGTCGCAACAATATGAAAGATCCAGGCAAGAAGCTTGAGGCTCGTGCCGTGGATGCTGACGATGTCGATGCCCTGGTGGCACTGATCAAAGAGGTTCAGCCAGATCTTGTTATTAACGCTGGTCCTCCTTGGGTTAACGTTGCAATCATGGAAGCCTGTTATCAGGCGAAAGTGTCCTATCTGGATACATCAGTGGCGGTTGACCTTTGTAGCGAAGGCCAGCAAGTGCCAGAAGCCTATGACCCTCAGTGGGCTTTCCGTGACAAATTTGCACAAGCGGGTATCACAGGTATTTTGGGTGCCGGATTTGATCCGGGCGTAGTCAGCGTTTTTGCTGCCTATGCAGTGAAGCATCTGTTCGATGAGATTGATTCAATCGACGTGATGGACGTCAACGCCGGCGATCACGGCAAGAAATTTGCAACTAACTTCGATCCTGAAACCAATATGCTGGAAATTCAGGGCGACTCTTTCTACTGGGAAGACGGCGAGTGGAAGCAGGTTGGCTGCCACACCCGCATGATGGAATTTGATTTCCCGCTGGTCGGCTCACAAAAAGTGTACTCCATGGCGCACGACGAAGTGCGTTCAATGAAAGAATTCATCCCGGCAAAACGCATCGAATTCTGGATGGGCTTTGGCGACAGTTACCTGAACTATTTCAACTGCATGCGCGACATCGGTTTGCTGAGTCCTGAACCTGTCACTCTGGGTGACGGTACGGTTGTTGAGCCACTGAAAGTGCTGAAAGCTTTACTGCCTGATCCAACGACACTGGCACCGGGTTATACAGGTAAAACCTGTATCGGTACCTGGGTGCAGGGTACCAAAAGTGGCGAGCCTCGCAGCGTGTTCATCTACAACAACGCTGATCATGAAGTGGCTTACAAAGATGTTGAGCATCAGGCGATTGCCTACACGACAGGTGTCCCTGCGATCACTGCGGCATTGCAGTTCTTTGCCGGAAAATGGGCCGATGCCGGTGTGTTCAATATGGAGCAGCTGGATCCGGATCCATTCCTGGCAACTATGCCGAAAATTGGCCTGGACTGGCATGTTCAGGAGCTGGAACCTCGCCAGCCACTGATTAATATTCTCAAGTAAGTCACCGACTGTTGAGTTAACCATATTCAAGCCGGCGTTGGAAACGACACCGGCTTCTTTAGATAGAAGCTTAGAATATGCAGCATCCTGAATTAAAAACCCCGTATTTCATGATTGATGAGAGCAAACTGATCCGCAATCTTGAAATTGCCAAGAAACTGAAAGAACTGTCCGGCGTGAAACTGGTTCTGGCTCTGAAGTGTTTCTCTACCTGGGGTGTGTTTGACATCATCAAACCGTACCTGGACGGCACCACCAGCAGCGGCCCGTTTGAAGTGAAGCTGGGTTATGACACTTTCGGTGGCGAAACGCATGCCTACAGCGTGGGTTACAGCGAAGATGACGTCAAAGAAGTCGCGGATATCTGCGATAAAATGATTTTTAACTCGCAAAATCAGCTGGCAGCGCACCGTCACCTGGTGGAAGGCAAGGCTGAACTGGGCCTGCGCCTTAACCCTGGTGTCAGCTATGCAGGTCAGGATCTGGCCGACCCGGCACGTCAGTTCTCTCGTTTGGGTGTCCAGATCAATCACATCAACCCAGAGGTATTTAGCAGTATCGATGGTGTGATGTTCCACATGAACTGTGAAAACAAAGATGTGGACGCCTTTATTCGTTTGCTGGATGACATTTCTGAGCAGTTCGGGACGTATCTGGACCAGCTGAAATGGGTGAGCCTGGGGGGCGGTGTCTTCTTCACCTGGCCGGGCTATGATGTTGAGAAACTGGCCGCAGCACTGAAAGCGTTTTCTGAAAAACACGGTGTTCAGCTGTATCTGGAGCCGGGCGAAGCTATCATTACTCAAACCACAGATCTGGTGGTGACTGTGGTTGATATCGTAGAAAACGAGCTCAAAACAGCCATCGTCGACAGTGCGACAGAAGCGCACCGTCTGGATACCTTGATCTATAACGAACCTGCTTCGATCCTCGGCGCCAGCGAGAGTGGTGATCACCGTTACGTGATTGGCAGTTGCTCGTGTCTGGCCGGTGATCAGTTCTGTGTCACCCAGTTTGATCAGCCGCTGGAAATTGGTCAACGTCTGCACATCCTGGACAGTGCCGGTTACACTATGGTGAAACTGAACTGGTTCAACGGCCTGAAAATGCCGTCGATTTACTGCCAGCGTGCGAATGGCGACGTGCAAAAGCTGAATGAATTCGGTTATGAAGACTTCAAGCGCTCGTTGTCACAGTGGTCGGTGAATTAAGATCCAGCCAAGCGTAAAATAGAAGGCCGGTCACTGACCGGCCTTTGTTTTATCGGTGACATAAACACTTTGGTGCAGTTTTTAACTGGTTGAGAGAAAATTTGAACAATTAAACCCAAAATATCAATTAGTGTTTGACTCAAATTTTAAAATCAGTAAATTAGCACCCGCACCGCAACACATGAAGCGGTATCACAAAATGGCGCGTTGGCAGAGTGGCTATGCAGCGGATTGCAAATCCGTGTACCTCGGTTCGACTCCGGGACGCGCCTCCATATTTGATTGAAGTGATGCGCTCACTTTGGTCCAGCAAGACATCAAGAACCCAGCTTTCAGGCTGGGTTTTTTGATCTCATCTCTATTGAATTCAGCCGTTTTCAGACAGACGGTTCAGAAAATCATCCCATGCATCCAGTTTGCCAAAGAAAGACTGCACTGGGACCGATTGTCTTATTCCCTGCTTTTCCACCATCATCGATGGGTAACCCTGAAGCTGATACTGCATCATTTGCCGGATTGATTCTGAGATAGCATCCTGTTCATTCGTTGCTTCGAATGTTGCGTGCCAGAGATCCGCTTCAATCCCCATTGCCTGTGCCAACTCAGCAAGTACTGCAGGGGAATGCGCGGTTTTTCCCTGCTGATAATGGGCAATCTGGATCCGTTTCAGCATGTCGGTTGCTGGGAAACCACATTGCGCTGTTGCCAGAATAGCGCGGATCGGCAACATCGAATCAAGAACCACAGGGTCTGCATGGCGCATCTTTGTCTGATAGGCATCGCCAAAGGTGACGCCGCTCAGAGCATGGATACGCTGATCACTGTCGAGAAAGTGCTGGCGGCTCGCTTTGTCGAGTGCTCTGCTGTCAAACAAGCCTCCGGGATGCAGTATGAGCTCAATATCATCGCGCTCAGCCAGGTGTTCAATCAGCGGACCGGCGCCGAAGCACCAGCCGCAAAGTGGATCGTAAAAGTAATGGACTGTCACGCCAGTATTTACCATTTCATCTCTCCCATGTGAACTTTTGCACCTATGCTCAGGGCCATCGGCAGGCCAGCATCCGGGTAGCGCTTCTCCATGGTGTCAATGACTTGCTGGCTGTTGTCACTGGCTTTGACGGTTTGCTGAAATGCCTTCAGGTAGTTCAGTGCAAACGTGATGTTTTCAGCCGTCATTGGCGTGCCTGCTTTCATGTGGCCCGGAATGACAGTTTGCGGCTTCAGTGCCTGCATGGCTTCCAGCTGCTGTGTCCAGGCGGTTTGTTCAGCAGGTGTCTGTGCGTCAGCCATCCACAGGTGAACGTTACCGTATACGGCAACATTGCCCAGCACGGTTTTACTGGACGGGATCCACAGGTAAGGGCGGTGCGCCAGCTCGCCACTGGTGTCACGGATTTCAATGGTCTCACCGTCAACCGTTAAAGTGGTCTGCTCATACGCGTCAGGAAGCAAGGTTTTCACTGGTGCGTTATCGCCCATTTTTGGGGTCCAGAATGCCAGTTTGCCCGCCATTTTCTCTTTAATCACCGCACGCACTGCTGGCGTGGTGATCAGGCGCGCTTCAGGAAACTGCTCTTTGAGCACTTGAGCGCCAAAGTAGTAATCCGGATCGGCCTGGCTGATAAAAATGGTTTTCAGTGTCTTGCCACTGTCCAGCACCATAGCGGCGATTCGCATGGCATCGGCACGGGTAAAACCGGTATCGACCAGCATGGCGTCATGCTCGCCATAGACCAGAGTGGCATTAACATGGAAGCTGTTGCCATCGGCGTTGTAAACCTGGGTTGAAAGCGGCGCTGCTTCGGCCAGAGTGGCGGTAGAAAGTGCTACAAGTGAGGCTGCCATTAAGAATGTCTTTTTCATGTGTTCGCTCCAGCGAATGTCATTGGGAATGGCATGCATCATAGTGATTTCATTTGATTGGATATAGAATCAATTATCAACAACATTGTTTCTTAAATCGGACAAATAAATGGACAGACTCACGGCAGCAAAAGTGTTTATTGATGTCGCAACAACCGAAAGTTTCACCACGACAGCAGATCGGCTGGAGATGTCCCGCTCTATGGTGACCCGCTATATCGCCACCATGGAGGAATGGATGAAAGCCCGGCTGCTACAGCGCACAACCCGCAAAGTGGCATTAACAACCGCGGGCCAGCAATGCCTGAAAGAAATCAAGCTTTGGGTTGAGCAGGCCGAACACATTGCGGTGACATTGCAGCCTGCAGATCGGCTCACCGGCCATATCAGATTAACGACCAGTATGTCTTTCGCTCATGCGCAGCTTGCTAAGGCAATACAGCCATTTTTAGCGCTCAATCCTGAGGTCTCTGTTGAAATCGATGTCCGCGATCAGGTAACTGACCTGATTGCAGAAAGATTTGATTTAGCCATACGTATTGCTATGGCGCCGGATCCGTCATTAATCGGTAAACCGATAGCGGGTTGCGACTCTGTGATCGTGGCGTCACCTTCCTATCTTGAGCGGTCGCCAGACATACGGACACCGGCGGATCTCAGCCATCATCAATGCCTTGGTAATCGTAGTTTCGAGCAGCATGTGTGGCACCTGACGAAAAATCACGTCACTGAGTCGGTAGAAGTGACGTGCCGGTTCATTTCAAACGAGGCTACCGTATTGAAAGCCGCGGCGATAGAAGGAGCAGGAATTGCAGTGCAGCCCATGTATCTGGTTAATGAAGATATTCAAGCGGGCAGGTTAGCCGTGGTATTAGCGGATTGGGTGCCTAAATCAATGTCGGTATATGCACTTTATCCGGCACGAGAATATTTATTGCCGGCGGTGCGGGGACTGATCGATCACCTGACACAGTATTTTGATGGCAATCACTGGCCAAGGAAGGCAAACGATTTCGGGCTGTAAACAAAAGTGAACAGTTTCATTGAGGTAAGCACTGGGTTTCATTACTGATAATGTGCGACAAGTCATACCTTCCGTAAAATGGTGCATTAACAACGTTATCATTTTGACTTCTATAGCAAAGTCAGTCTTTAGTGGCGCTTTTTCTCGATATTGGCAGGTGGGGCACATATTCGCTTTGCTGTTGTACTTTAGCATATCCTCATATGGTATATTGCGCGCTCATTTTTTGATCTGGTTAGTGAGTTGGGCTAGGCGTGAAATCAGGCATTATCAACATCAATTTAGGTGTAAACCGGAATCGGTTGTTAGAAGTCTTTGATGCGGGCAGTGAGGGCCTGTGGGAGCTGACGCCAGGGAATGTGGTGAAATTTTATAACACGCGTTTTTATGAAAATTTTGACGTGACCTTGAATGGTTCTCCGATGCATGAGTGGATTGCCATTATGCATCCTGATGATGTTGAACAATTCCAAAATAATGTGAATCAACAGGTGACGGAGAAAATCAGCTATTTTACCAGTCAATACCGGATTCGGAATCGGCAGAATGATTATCGCTGGATTGAAGCGGTTGGTGTACTGAATACCGATGAGCATGGCGAATTGCAATATCTGGTTGGTTCACATAAAGATATCACCGAAAAAAAATTGCATGATGAAAAATTATTCCAATTAGCTTACCGGGATTCTCTGACCGGTTTGTGGAATCGGCGGCAATTGGTTGAGCAACTTAACGTCATTCAGGCTGATGGTGTACCGGGCATTATTATTACTTTTGGGCTGACGAAGTTTAGTCAGTTTGTCGAAGTTTTTGGTTTTGAGGCTGGTAATCAGTTGATAAAGCTGTGTGCTGAGGCGATAACTGAAGTCTTTACTGACACCGATCTGATCTTCCGTTCGTATTCCGATGAATTTGTTGTCATGCTCAAAGACAGCCCTGAAAAATCGACCTTATGCAGCACTATTAATAAAGCGATCACATTGTTTGATCAGCGATTTCGCGCCGTTCACGATACCACGATTCAAAAGTTAAATGCCGGGGTTTATCAATTGCCCGGTGGTTCCGCAGCGGCTGAAGATGAAGAATCGATTTTATACAAATCCATGCTGGTTATGCGCCACGGTAAAGAGCACGATTCACGCATTGCGTTTTATGCCGACGATGAGCAGCGAGCCATTGAGCGGCATCTTTTTCTGGAAACCGGTATAGAGAAATCTATTCAGGATGATGAATTTTATTTAATGTTCCAGCCAATAGTCTGCGCAACGACAGGGAAGATCAAGAGTGTCGAATCATTGCTCCGTTGGAACAGTGCCAGTTATGGCGAAATTAATCCGGGAGAGTTTATTGGGATTGCCGAAGCCAATCAGGACATTATTCCGTTGGGGTATCATGTACTGCATTTGGTGTGCTCATATATTGCGGAGTATCGCAGACAGCACCAGCATGATTTTAAAGTATCGGTGAATATTTCTGTTATCCAACTGATGCAGGCAGATTTTGTTCGTAAATTTTTGGCAACTGTCAATCAGTATCAGCTATCCCCGAGTTATCTGACGGTTGAAGTCACTGAATCGGCGGTATTAGAAACCAATGCATTTGCTGTTGAACAGTTGCTGATTCTGAATGAATTAGGATTTTCAATTTCACTGGATGATTTCGGCTCTGGGTATTCCTCATTAAACACCTTCTTTTCTATTCCTTTTACTCAGCTCAAGCTCGACAGATGCATCGTCAAAAAAATGGCTGATGATTCATCCGTATACTCTTATGTTAAATTTCTGGTTGTGATGTGTCGTGAAAAAGGGATTTCTGTCGTCGCGGAAGGCATAGAAGATCTTGCTCATGCCGAATTAGTCAGAGAAGCCGGAGTTGATTTAATGCAAGGCTATTACTTCTATCGACCTATGGTAGGACAGAAGTTGCTCGAGTTAGAAATCAGTCCCGATTAAACGTTGCCAGAACAGGGCAATGTTACCTCAGAGCATAATGGAATATGCTCTGAATGATTACAGAAGCATGACTAAGAGTAAACACAGTAGCGAGTGCTGCTATGAGCTTGCTTGCTAGTACTGATTTAGTCAAATACTTCAGTGCATTACACTGCTTTTTGAGTGATAGGTGGTGGGTTGGACTGTTTTTCTGTGCAGAGTAATTATTCATTATTGTTGATGTGTTAATCGTTTATCCTTGTATGGTATATTACGCGCTTCATTTTTCTACTGGTACTCAACTGGGCTTAACGTGAAATCTGACATTATCGACAATAAAGTTGTTAATAATCAGCATAGGTTGTTGGAAATATTTGATGCTGGCAGTGAAGGTTTGTGGGAAATGACACCAGATAATATGGTGAATTTCTATAACACTCACTTTTATGAAAACTTCGATGTGTCATTACACGGCTCACCACTGGATGAGTGGATTGCTATTATGCATCCTGAGGATAAAAGCCATTTTATTCAAAATATTAGCACTCAGGTTACAGAGAAAATAACCCGTTTTATCAGTCAGTACCGTGTGCGTAACCGGCAGGGTGAGTACCACTGGATTGAAGCGGTCGGTGTTATACATGCTGATGACAGTGGCAATCTTCTGTATATGGTTGGCGCTCATAAAGATATCACTGAAAAAAAACATTATGAGGATAAGCTGTATCAACTGGCTTATTGTGATTCACTGACTGGGTTTAATAACAGACGTAAATTAGCTGAAACCCTGACAGAATTACTGGAAGCCAATAATCAGGCGGCCATAATGACGTTTGGATTAAATAAAATAAACCAAATAATGGATGTATTTGGTTACCAGGCAGGTAACGGTATCATTTTACTTTGTGCTGAGTGTCTGAAAGAAGCTTTTGGCTCGAAAAACGTATACAGAACTCAGCCAGATGAATTTGTAGTGTTACAGAAGGGTGTTTACGCTGAGGGCGTATTGAAACAGCAAATTGGCTCAGTGCTTACAGATTTTGAACAACGTTTTCGCTCTTTTCATCAGTCGACATTACAGACACTGAATGTGGGTGTTTATTTGTTGAAAGAGGATAATAGACTTTGCGAGGATGCTGAGTCACTGTTATATAAATCAACGTTAATCATGCGTCACGGCACAGAAAAAGACACCTGTATTTCTTTTTATGCAGATGATGAGAAGCGATCGATTGAACGCCATCTCTTTTTGGAAACCGGAATAAAAAAAGCAATTACAGACAAAGAATTTTATTTGTTGTTTCAGCCTATTGTCTGTGCTTCAACCGGAAGCGTAGTGAGTGTGGAATCTCTGGTTCGCTGGAACAGTGTCCGCTATGGCGAGATCATGCCAACTGAATTTATCAGTATTGCAGAAGAAAACGGGGATATTGTCGAACTGGGTTACCATGTACTTGTGCTGGCATGTGAATTTTTAAATCAATACAGAGAGGCCCATTCCAGCGTTATTAAGACGTCGGTGAATGTATCGGTTATTCAGCTGATGCAGCCTGACTTTGTTGCCCATTTTCTGGCCATTGTTCGCCACTATCAATTACAACCCGAAAATCTGACGATAGAGATGACAGAGTCTGTCATTCTTGAATCGAATCCTTTTGCCGTACAGCAGCTGCTGGCACTGGATGAGGCAGGATTCACCATTTCCCTGGATGATTTTGGTTCCGGATATACCTCTTTCAACACCTTTTTCTCCATCCCCTTCACCCAGCTTAAACTGGACAGAGCCATTATCAAAAAAATGGAAGCGAACAGTTCAGTCCGAGCCTATGTGAAATTTCTGGTTAACATGTGCAACGAGAAAGGCATCACTGTGGTTGCTGAAGGCATTGAAGACAATGCTCAGGCGGAACGGGTTAAAGAAGCCGGAGTTGATCTGATGCAGGGGTTTTATTTTCATAAACCCAAGAGCGGCAAGGCGATTATTCAATCTGAAGCTGTATAAATTCGACCTTGCCAAAGCCATATGTACTGACCGCTGATACTGCCATTTGACGTCGATGCAGAACCTTAACCATTAAGATGCCAGCCAACATGTTGGCATTGGTTTAATTCAATTGAGTTTGGCGGCAAAGTCCCGCATTAAGCTGGGCATATCGAAGTCCGGGCTAAACCGCCCGCGGAAGACGCCTTCAGGGTCAATAATGGAAAATTTGATGGAATGCGCAACGCTGTAGTCTTCCTTGTTTGCTGAGACTTCAAAGCGGATGCCAAGACTGTTTGCAAAACGCGTTAACTGCGCCTCGTTGCCTGTTACACCGTAAATTGAAGCATCAAAGTACTGCAAATATTGGCTGAGTTCGGCAACTGAATCCCGCCCGGGATCAACAGACACAAACACAAAAGTAACATCATGCTTGCCAGGGTTTTCTGTCAGGGCGGCAGAGAGTCTTGATAGCTGTGCCAGACTGGTTGGGCAGATGTCAGGGCAATGGAGAAAGCCAAATAATACGATGGTCCAATGCCCCATTAACGATTGGTTAGTAAACTCACCGGCCTCAGATTCAAGGCTAAAACTTGCCAGACTGCGCGGGTTGTCCAGCCATTCAATGGCTTGTTGCGTTTTGGGTTCGGGGGCTATGATAGCCAGCGTTGCCCCCAAGGTGATACTCAGACTAAGTAAGAGAAAAACACGCTTTGTACTATTCATGTGCCTGTCCCTTATAACTGGTCACAATCAGCCACAGCGCCAGCAATGCGGGCAGTGTAACGCCGCCAAAATCAATGATCAGAAATTCAGGCCCGCAAATGCCAACAAGCACTTCCCACACATGGAAAATGGCATGGCCGACTAACCAGGCAGTTGGCATCAACCAAAGTGTCAAGCTATGCCTGGTGTCAATCGCTCCCCAAATAAAAGCGGCACCGATCAGGCTGTAATTCATGCCAATATCGCGCAGAAAATGCTGATTGAACGGTCCCCGGTCCGGCACACCCGGCACCATCCAATACCAGGGTTCAGGGGCGAGCGTCATAAACACGCCGTTACCCAATGCTGCCAATCCGAGCAGTACAGCTATCCTGATACGCCATTTATTCAGCATTTTCAACCTCCCCGGTTAATGCAGCGCCCCGCTCAGGTGTGATGGATGATGCGTTGATCTGAATTCGCTGACAGGTTTTCCCATAGCCCAAAGTGTATTTCAGGGCCGGATAAACCCGATAAGCGCTGATGGCAAAACCAATCGTAATCAGCCCGTTGGGGCCCCACAAAGCCAGTATTTTCTCACGATAATCATCCGCTTCAGGGTGATGGGCCAATACAGATTCAGTAAACTTCACCACCAGGGCAATATCGTCAGGCAGATTGTTTAAATCTTTATTGATAATGGCTTGTACAATATCCGGGCTTATTTTTGCCTCCAGGGCCATATTCACCGCCAATTGTGTGCACGGGCCGCAATCGTCCCAGAGAATGGCGCGTATTCTGGCGGCATACAGCGGCCCCGCGGGCAAATTCCCCGAATGGGAAGACATGGTCTGAAATCCCATAAATTTCAGGAAAGCCCCAAGATCGGTTTTCAGAATATCCTGCTGATAACGAATGTCGTAATCGTAACGGTTTTTGAATGCCAGAAGCATCTTGTTGAACAGATAGCGAATCATATTGGGTCCTTAGTGTTTGGCTGATAGTGAGATGGCAGTACACCGGTTTTCGCTCTTTCCTGTGCCTGAACAGGTTTGAATAACAGAAAGAGACACGAGAGAAAGACCAGGGCGCAGGCATAGAGCATGACCGAAAAGTTACCGTTATCTAATAAGCCGGAAGCGAGCAGCGGACCTGTCGCTAAACCGACGGAAGAAACAACAGCCGCCAGCGCTGAAAGACGCCCTGTGCTGTCCATGTCGGCCGTTACCGCTAACAAATAGGACTGGACTGCAGGCCAGGAAAAAAACAGCAGCGTCATTGAAGTGACATAAAGCAGCGGGGTGAGCGGTGAGACGCTGAGCAAGAGCGCAGAAATGCTCGACAGAGCAACACCAGCGAGAACCCAGGACAAACGACCAAAACGGTTGCCGCTTATCACAGGTAACATTGCCCCCAATAACCCCAGCAATCCGGTTATTGCGATATACAGACTGACATTATCCGTGCTAATGCCCGCACCGAGGCCGATGCGCCCGACATAAGTCCAGATAGCGCTGGCGGCAAGCTGATAGGCGGTAATAGCCAGCATCAATAACACCGCGTTTCCATTCAGTTCGGTCAACAACCCCGATTGTTTGACAGGCGTGCGCTCACTGGCAAGAGAAGGCAGAAACAGCATCATAATCAGGCTCAGTAAGGCAAAGCCTGCCATGACATAAAAAACGGCATAAGCGCTCAGCAGCGTTTCAAGTGACGGCAGCAGGTAAATCACCACAGCGCCCAGGCTGAACTGAATGAGTAACAAGGTGCCAAAAGCACGATCCGCATTGTTTAACCTGGCCAGTGCAGAAAAGCCGAGACCGACGCAAAGCCCACCGAATAACCCGGCTAAAAAGCGCCAGCCGAGCATGACACTGTAGGTTTCAATCCACAAAGTCCCTATATCAATGACAGCTAACAGGGCTAAAAACGTATACATGGCAGACTGCCAAGGCATTCGGCGCACCAGAAAAATAGCCACAGTGCTGCCCAAAAGGCCACCGTAGCCATTGAGCGCAACAAGCTGTCCGGCCTGCGCATCACTAAAACCAATACTGCCTGCGAGTGCATTAACCACACCCGGCAGAAAATTAATATAGGAAAGCCCGGCCATAGTGATAAATGCCAGGAAAAAATAAACCAGCGGATGATTGGCGGATACTTTTCTGAACATAATGCCTCATTGACGTAACAGGATTTGTTGTTGGAGCCTGAATGTTAAGATTCCGCAAAGGGAAGAAAAATAGGCTGAAATTCCTTTGAGTCGTGAATACTATTCATGAGTCTTTATTGTTATAGTCAGCCAACGAATAAACTCTTGATGCTCAGTGAATGGATAAACTCAGGTCATTAGAAATATTTTTAGCCACGTGTGATGGTGAGAGCTTTGCGGCTGCGGCACGAAGCTGTAACACTGATCCATCCACGGTCAGTAAGGCAATCAGCCGGCTGGAAGCGCAGTTAGGACTGACGCTTTTTCAGCGCTCTACCCGACAATTGCGAATTACCGCCGCGGGTCAGCGCTATGCCGATACAGTGCGCAAGATGATTCAGGATCTCACCGTCTGCGAATATGAGCTCAAGCATTTGAATGACTCGCCCAGCGGTACTCTGCGCATCAGTTCGGCCGTCTGTTACGGCCATCTCTATCTTCGTCCCTTGCTGCAGGCATTCTGTCAGCGTTACCCAGCCATCAAGCTAGATCTGGAAATCAATGATTTACACGCCGATATCATTGAAAATGATATTGATATCGCGCTGCGTACGGGTTACGTAAAGGACAGTCGCCTGGTGGCCCGGCGCCTGAGCCCAATGGACTTTCTCGTCTGTGCCTCACCACACTATTTAGCGGCCCAGGGTACACCCCAATGTGCCGATGACTTTCACCAGCACAGCTGGATTGGTTTTCGTATCAAAGAGACACAACAGCTACAGCCCATCTTTTTGCCGAATGAGCAGGGTGAATATGTTCCTTATGAATTAGAACGAACGCATGTCACTGATGATGGCGAAGCAATGGCCTGTATGTGTGCCGATGGTCTGGGCTTTGCTCAACTACCTCACTTTCTTGCAAAACAGGGCTTGAACAACGGCACCTTAGTATCCCTGTATCCTTATTTCAGGCCGCCACAACCTGATAATGGTGTGTTTGCCATCTATCCTAAACGCGAATATTTACCCGCCAAAGTCAGAGTGTTTATTGAATTTATGACAACCTCTTTGGCATCTATGGGGGAGAGCACGAATCACACCTGGGCAGAAGACTGGGCGCCACTTGTGGGTGCTTAACGATAACTTGATGAGAGATCCAAAAATTGGTTTAGTAAATATAAGAGAAGCTAATTATCCGGGATAATATTTTCGAGGATGCATAAGTCGTGTGATGTCTTGGCGCAATGCGGAAAATTTTAGCTTGTGTCTTATATATCGCATTGGAAGGCGATAAAATAAAAAACATTTTTTTAATGGTACTCATGACGTACTTTTTACGAGAGTTTTCCAGTTGCCGGTATATAGTCAGGAAGTTGGGAGTCGTGAGTGTCTTTTATTAATGTAAAATAAACCATGATTCTTATCACGTTTTGTACGGGTTGGGATTTAAAAATTCCATTTTAATTCATCTGTTTATATTGGGTGGTTTTATTTTTTATTGCTATCTATAAGATGAGAGGTACATCTTGTGATCTAAATAGTGCTGTTACGGAGTATCTCTGCACCAAAATAGAGACTATTCACAATGCCATTAATTTTTTAACGCGAAAGTAATCAGTTTTTCTACAGTATTTGAAGTTTTTTCGTGATGTGTATGACAACGAAACTGTACCTACTCCAAATACGAAGGAAAGACAATGATATTCAAAAAACCTATCCCTGCTGCGATTATTCTGAGTTGTAGTCTGCTCAGCACGACACCTGCGATAGCGCAGGAAGTACCGAGAACAGCTTTCGTTCATTTATTTGAGTGGCGCTGGAACGATATCGCGACGGAATGTGAAACCTTCCTCGGACCAAAAGGGTTTTCGGCCGTTCAGGTATCACCGCCACAGAAAAGTGTCAGCAATTCAGCCTGGTGGGCGCGCTATCAACCCATGAGCTACGCGTTTGAGGGACGAAGTGGCGGCCGCGCCGAGTTTGCCGATATGGTGCAACGCTGTCAGGCGGCTGGTGTTGATATTTATGTTGATGCTGTGATTAACCATATGGCCGCGCAGGACAGATATTTCCCCGAAGTGCCTTATAG
The DNA here is from genome assembly GCF_038519165.1 of Photobacterium sp. SP02. Taxonomy (NCBI): domain Bacteria; kingdom Pseudomonadati; phylum Pseudomonadota; class Gammaproteobacteria; order Vibrionales; family Vibrionaceae; genus Photobacterium; species Photobacterium sp. SP02. The sequence continues at coordinate 1,624 of NZ_JASJOJ010000038.1, read as the reverse complement.
CGCAGACGATTTTCATTCGTGTACAGACGATATTAATTACAGCGATCGCTGGTCAATTCAAAATTGTGACCTGGTGGGTTTGAACGATCTGAAAACTGAATCTGAGTATGTGCGCCAGAAAATTGCCGATTATATGAATGATGCATTGAGCATGGGGGTGGCCGGTTTCCGGATTGATGCAGCTAAACATATTCCGGCTGCTGACATCGCCGCCATTAAGAATAAGCTCAATGGTAATCCATACCTCTTTCAGGAAGTTATTGGTGCTGCCGGCGAACCGGTACAGACCAGCGAATACACTTATATTGGCGATGTCACTGAGTTTAATTTTGCCCGCACTATCGGCCCTAAATTTAAACACGGTGGTATCAAAGATCTGAATGGTATTGGCTCCTGGAGTGGCTGGCTGCCCAGTGAAAGTGCTGTAACCTTTACCACAAACCATGATGAAGAACGTCATAATCCGCAGCAGGTGCTCAGCCATCAGGACTTCGGCAATCTGTATTTCCTTGGCAATGTGTTTACGCTGGCGTATCCCTATGGTTATCCGAAAATCATGTCGGGTTATTACTTTGATAACTTTGACGCGGGCCCGCCTTCCACCGGCGTTCATTCCGGCAATGCCTGCGGATTTGATGGCGGCGACTGGGTGTGTGAACACAAATGGCGTGGTATCGCAAACATGGTGGCTTTCCGAAACCATACTGCGTCCGAATTCCGTGTCACCAACTGGTGGGACGATGGCAATAACCAGATTGCTTTTGGTCGGGGTGGCTTAGGCTTTGTGGTCATCAACCGCGACGATTCTAAAGTGATCAGCCAAAGCTTCATGACGGGCATGCCGGAGGGAGAGTACTGTAATATTATCGCGGGTAATTTTAACGCGCAGTCAGGCAGTTGCAGCGGTCCGACGATTAAGGTCGATAATCTGGGTTATGCACATTTTGATGTCGCTTCACATGATGCCGCAGCCATTCATGTCGGCGCGAAACTGGGACAGGGATGTACATCTGATTGTGGTGAGACGGTTATCACTAAGGTATGTTTCGATAACCCGCAGAACTTCAGCCAGCCGACACTATATTACTGGAATGTTTCTGCGTCAGAACCTGTCGCCGATGCAGCCTGGCCTGGCGTATTGATGGCGCAGGAAGGTGGCAGCTACTGTCATGATTTCGGTGCTAATCTGAGCGCACTCAATGTTATTTTCAGTGATCAGGGAAACAGCCAGACAGCCGATCTTAGCGCTTCCAATCCAAATCTCTGCTATCAGAACGGTGTTTGGCGTGATATTTCAGACTGTCTCTCCGGTGTTTCTGGTGGTGGTGAAACCTGGTATTTCCGCGGCACATCGAATGGCTGGGGCTTAACTGAGATGCAGTATGATACGCAGACTGGTCTGTATACAAGCATGCAAAGCTTCAATGGTGAAGAGTCACCCGCCCGCTTTAAAATTGACGACGGCAACTGGTCTGAGTCCTACCCGTCGGCCGATTATCAGGTTACTGATTTTGCCACTTACACCATTACGTTTGACGGTGATACCAAGGCAATTACGGTCACTTCACAGTAACTGAGCATTTTGTCTGACAGCCTATGCAACCGGTAAACGTAATGGTGTAAG
>NZ_JASJOJ010000037.1:0-47485 GCF_038519165.1 Photobacterium sp. SP02 | reverse complement strand
GGCGCTGTAACTGGTGCCGCTGCCGGTGAAGTTCGACAGGCTGCCGCCCGTTACTGCCACATCACCGATAGCGAAATCGCTGCTGCTCTCGCTGAGGGTGAAAGTAATGGTGGCGGTTTCACCCGATTTCAGAACAGCTTTATCACTGCTGATACTGACAGTGGGCAGCACGGTATCAACCGTAATAGTTGTCTGTGTGGCCTCGGTGTTGTTATTGCCGGCAGCATCAGTGAACTTGTCGGCAGCGATATCGATCGTACCGCTTGTGACATTGGCATCAGGGGTAAAGGTGGCGCTGTAACTGGTGCCGCTGCCGGTGAAGTTCGACAGACTGCCGCCCGTCACTGCCACATCGCCGATAGCGAAATTGCCGCTGCTCTCGCTGAGGATGAAGGTGATGGTGGCGGTTTCGCCCTGTTTCAGCGCTGTTTTATCGCTGCTGATAGTCACTGTCGGCAGCACAGTATCAACCGTAATCGTTGTCTGCGTGGCCGCGCTATTGTTATTACCAGCGGCATCAGTGAATCGGTTAGCGGCGATATTGATGGTCGCCCCGGCAGTGCTGTTGTCTGTTGGGGTAAAGGTGGCGCTGTAAGTCGCGCCACTGCCGGTAAAGTTCGACAGACTACCGCCCGTCACTGCCACATCGCCGATAGCGAAATTGCTGCTGCTCTCGCTGAGGGTAAAGGTGATAGTGGCCGTTTCGCCAGATTTCAGGGCAGTTTTATTGCTGCTGATACTGACGGTGGGTGGCGTGGTGTCAGAATCATTACAATCTGCATCTGTCGAACAGACTTGATTATTATTGGTACAGACATACAGATAGCACTCACCAGCAGCCAGCATCGCCTCGCCGGCTTGTGCGCTCCGGTTCGGTACGTTAACGGGTGAGAGTTCACCAACTATATGTTTGGATGCCTGTACACTACGATTGAGATTCTGGGTTTGTGCCAGAAAGGTATTCAGATCAAACTCAAGACCGGCAGACGCAGACTGAGAAATAGCACTGGATGCAGAAACTGGTGCCTGTGAGCTGGTTTGCTGAGTCACTTCGGCATGCGCACTGGCAATCAATAGCTGGCTGCCTGCCAGTCCAAGCGCCAGCGTGGCTACCCACTTTTTAACGTCTTGCTTCACGGGGTGAAGTGAGAGTGTTTCAACATTCACTTCATCCGAACATGCGAAAAACTGCCGCGTAGCTGTTGCTAAACGCGACATCATCAGCCCGTTGTTCATAATTTGCCTGCAATAGTGTGATGCTTCAAAACGAGCCAACCCCGCTTTCCGCCAACCACTCAGGAATGGGCCTTAGCTCCAACAAAAAAATAAAAATTTAAATGCAACTTGTAGCTATTAAATCAGAGGCTAATAAATGTACAAGAAAGCCATATAAAAAATATGACATAGCAGGATATTTTAAACGCAAAAAAATGAAGGGGAACTTTGTCAGAGGTGAAATAAATCAGATAATTCTTCCGAGTTTAAATCAAAAATACGTGGATTATTGCAGCCAAAAACCATTTCGACGTCATAGATCTGATTGAGATCGCCTGAAAAAGTCAGACAGGCAATTTCGCTGCCATCACGGAGATCTATCACACAAATGCCAGAGCGCAGATCTTGCTGTTTTTCCAGCAGAGGCATATCGGTATGCCGGGAGGATCCGTCTTTTGCCTTTCGCACCTTAGAGAGTCCGACGAACGCTATATCACCCACGATACGCAATCCGCGGGTGAAGCCATTCAGTTCGGCCACCAGTTCCAAATCGCTTTTTGATGCCGGCAAGCGCGCTTCGGAACATCGCCATAAGCGCCCGGTTCCCGATTCACAAAAGTAAAGATAGTTCTGGTGAATACGTGGTGAATGCGGAAGACACAGATCTTTAATCACTGGCTGTTCATCTGAAATACGCATAATGGCACCGTCAAAACTGCTGCCATCGCGCCAGCCAAAACGATGATCGGTGGCGGAAAAATAGCTGACATAAGCCGGCTCTCCGTGTTTGAGTGCCAGGCCATTTAAGTGACACCGATCTTCTGCCACCAGCGCGGAAATAAAGGGGGGTTTCCAGACAAAATTGAAACTTTTGCCATAAACAGGGCTGGCAATGCAATTAAACCGGGTATTGACCATGTACAGTCTGTCTTTGCCCCAGGCAAGATCGTGGGTATTAAGGTGCCCTGTGGTCATTGAACCACAAGGGTAAAAAACGGCATCTCTGCCCTGGGTGGACTGGACAGAAGCATGCAGCTCCGACAGCACCGTTATGCGCTGGTAATCCCATACCTGATGATAAGCCGCTAATGACAGGCGCTGTTGATCGTCGCTGAGCGCAATACCCTGTAACTGCGGCAGGCGGACATGCTCAACCTTTATCTCTTCACCGTCACTGCTGATCACAAATAAACAGTCCAGATTATGGGCACTGACCAGTAAGCTGCTCTTCATTGCCTGCAGCAATAATGGAAAGCGGGCACAGCTGGTAATGACATAATTCAGTTTCACTTCGTTGCCTGTCATAGCGATTGCTTTTCATCCAACAATAACGATAAGGTTTGTTATCTCTTTTTGACTTTATACAGGCGAATTATGCTTCTTGACCAAGCCTGCATCCAGATAGGTGACGTCGATATCAGCGACATTAGCCGGTTCCTGAAACAATTACCGGATTCCGCCTGGAAGGCAAACACTTATCGTCAAAACACCTATGAAGTACACAAACAAACTGAAAGTGTCGTGCTGTACTTTAAAACCGATGAGTTCACCGAAAGCAATGATTCGTTGCTCTCTGTGGTTCAGCCGCTCCTCGCCCCGATATTTGCGCGCTTTGCCCAATACTACGGTTATACGCGCCTGGATATCTCCAAGCTGATGTTTGCCAGATTACCTGCAGGGGGAGAAATTGCCGAGCACAGAGACAGCGCACCGATATTCGCCCGATACCACAGAGTCCATGTCCCGATTATTACTCACGACCAGGTGCATTTTTATCTGGGCCGGGAACTGCACCAATTAAAAGCCTGCGTCATGTACGACATTAATAATCTGGGACTGCACAGGGTCATCAACCGCTCTGATACAGATCGCATCCACCTTATTTTTGATGCCCGGCCCGTCAAACGGATTCACAATGCCAAACATCACCTGTTTATTATGAGTCCGAACAATTCAGGCTCATCCCTGGTCTCTGCCGCGCTCGCCGATTGCAAACACGCCATCACACTGCCCGGCGAAGGGCATTATGTGGCGGGTTTTGCCGGCCCGAATCCCAACCGGGACAACAGCCACTTTGTCTGGAGCCAGTTCAATACCATAAATAAGCTCCGCAACCCCAAGGCCTACGACTGGCCAGCTATCCGTAACCTTTGGTCCGGTGCTGCAACGCCACAATCCGATCACGCCAGCGTATTGGTGGAAAAATCCCCCTGCAATATTGCCAGAATGGCCATGCTGGCCGAGGAATTTGATGATGCGAAATTTCTGTTTCTGATCCGAAATCCGTACGCCATGTTTGAGTCGGTTGTCAGGGCAAGGCGTGATTTAGCCGGGATAGAAACCCTCGCTGCACAGCATGTTTTATGGTGTTTCCGGCAACAGGCTTTGAATCTGGAACAATGCCAGTCACCACATATTTTGATTCGCTATGAAGATGTATGCGACGCCCCCGCGCAGACAGCTGAAGTCATACGCCACTTTATTCCTGAATTTGATGACCTGGATTTCAAGCCGCCTCGCTGGGTCAAAGGCCAGCAATCCGCGCTGGAAAACCGCAATGCCAGCCAGATTGCCCGTCTGAGCACCCAAGAGCGCGCCGTTGCTGACAAGCATTTCAAACCGCATGCCAGCTTGTTTGCCCAATTTGGTTATCAGGTGTAGCCCTGCCTGAGACCCGTATCGTCAGAGACCCGCATAAATCTGCCGGGTACCGGGCGGATACCAGATCATCCGCTCATAGGGAGGCTCTATCTGATCAAGCACAAACCCGAGTTTATGGTAAAGCTGTCTGGCACTGTGATTAAGTTGCTGGACAGACAGGAGCATCGGCGCCTTCAACTGGTTAGCGGAATACATGAATGAGCGGATAACCGCCTCCCCCAAGCCGTGTCCTCTCGCCTCTCTTTTAAACACAATATCAATCAGGTGGACTTTGTCCTGCGAGAAATCGAGTACCGCCCGCCCGACCGTCTCTTTGTGATACTCGATAATGAAGTACAGGGCATTGGGGAACTGATCGCCATAGCCCTGATTCATCGCGTTGAACTGCATCTCAATCAGCGATTCAATAAAATCCCTTTCGCCGTCAATTAATCGCAAATCATCCCGGCGTTCATTGTGCAGCTTCTCCAGAAACACCCTGTCTGCGGCAGAAGAATTTGATGGCCGGACATGTAATCCACCCGGCAACTTTAAATCTTGTAATTGCATAATCTGACTTCCCTGAACCGATCGCTTTTAGTGCGTGATACGATTATTTTGCACATGCTGCATCATGCTTTGTGCATTAAACGCTGGCTGGCTGTATTGCCGGATTAACTGGCCCAGCTGTTTGGCGGACAGTGACGGTTCAACACCCAGCACAGCCGCCAACACGCCTGTCATGGCGGCCGTTGCCGCCGAGGTATTGGAATACACCAGGCTGTATTTGCCCGTCGCGCTGGAATAGACCTGATAAGGCACCTCGACATAGCTGGCAATATGGCTGCCTGTCACCGGCCACTTAACACCTTGGCTCACCGCATTCACACTGAGTACCTGAGGTTGAGCGGCCAATGAAAAACCGTTATCAAGTTGATCAGCATGATTGCCTGCTGCCGCAACAATCACAGTGCCTTTTCCCTGCCGTCCATGATAGGACAGATAATCTAACGCCTCCGTGAGTGCTTGCTGGGTAAAAGGTAATATCCAGGCCGCCTGAACCAGATCTGCGCCAGCCAGATAAGACAATTGCAGCGACATTAAAATATCCGAGGTCCAGTTTTTATCACGGCGTAATAAAATGGCACCGGCGTCAGGCGCTATGCCGGGGTAATCGGGATGACGTGACCAAATCGCGGCCAGGCTGGCATCACCGTGTAAAGTGTCAAGCGCAAGCAAGGCCGGGTCTGGCTTCACCGGTAAGGTGCGCCGGTTATCGATATCGTAATGCATCTCAACAGGCATGGAATCAAGCATGGGATCAGACAGGCTGAACGCAGAATCAATCACCGCAATCTTAACTCCACGTCCGGCAACTTCAGGCCAGGCGGTCAGTGACAGTTGCTGCCTGACAGCGGTTGCCGGTGCGCGGGAGACAGGGTTGTTTCCGCTGTCCCGATATAGCCTGACCTGTAACAAATCAGGCTCTGCCAGAGTGATACCTTCTGTACCGCGCAGCTGTTCAATCAAAGACAAAGACTCACTGGCGCTTTGGCTTATGGCTACAGACCAGCAGGCTTGTTCGAGCTCAAACACCCTGGCAAAGCGTCGGCCGGAAAGCGCCTTCACCTGATCTAAATCCAGGGTTTTACTGTGACGGAACAACACCCTTTGACCCAACCGCAACCCTTTGTTTGCCAGCGCTGAATGCGTATAAACCGGCTCGCCCTGCTGGAGAGAATACAAGGTCAAGGCGAGCGGCTGCCCCTGATACAGTATTGAGAGCGAGTCAGGCCAGTCTGTGCCTGCGGCCACCCGGCCCGATAGCAAAACACAGAGCATCATTATGAATCGCATCACGCTGACCATAGACTCCAACAAAAAAGCTCCGGCCGTAATAAGGGCCGGAGGACAAAAGTTACGGTCGCCGCGGAAAGATACCATCTACGCAAATACAAAAGTTGATCGCCAGATAAGGCTGCATATTCTCATGTGCCTGCGTCTGCCCGGTTTCACTCAGGCTCTCCATACTCAATGTCGTATTCGGATCGCCGGTACTGTAGCGGTTTTCAACCAAACCATTTTCGATCAGCAATCCAGGCACTGCGCCTTGTGCCTCAGTGGTCGAAAGTGGTTTCACCGCACCTCTCATCTGATGGCTATGCTCAGGCAGGTTGGCCTCCCACAGGGTGACGACATCACTCCCCGCCTTCTCAGCCAGAAATTGAGGTGTCAGTCCGGGGCCATTGCCGGCTCCAATCGGCGCTCTTGCTCTCAGATCCGGCAAATTGAGATATGTCCGGTTATCCGATCCAAACCTGTCGCCAATGACGGCATACAAAACCTGATTTTGCATCAGGCTGACTTGTTGCCCATTGCAATATGCCCACCCTCTCGGTGCATAGGAATAAGGCATCATCATTATTTCACCGTAAAATGCTTCACTCATTAGCCTTATCCTCTAGCTTTGGGATGGATAAACACCTGCAGTGCAGATGATAAAATTCAGCGCCAGCGAGGGGGCCATATTGGAATGCGCCCGTCCGTCGCCCGTGGAAGCAATTGCCGCTTGCTGCATCTCAACAAGATCCCCGGCGTCAGGATCGGCAAAGTACTGATTCGCCTGTCCCATCACCAAAGCAGCAGAAGGCTCTGGAGACAGGGCCGGATTTGCCGAGGCCTGAAGTCCATGACTGTGATTTGGCAGGTTATCCACTGTTAACTGGACCGTTTCCTGCCCGGTTTTTTGACCCTGTGTTCTTAGTGTCAATCCCGCGCCTTGCCCCATTCCAACAGGGACGCGTCCCTGAAGATCCGGTAACGCAAAACTGGTGCGGCCATCGCCACCATTGGTAATTCCCAGCAAAGAATACAGGGCTTCGTTATTGGCAATCGGCATCAGGGTGCCAGAACAGTATGCCCACTGCACAGGCGCATAGGAGCCTGCAAAGAGGGTGATTTCCGACAGATAACGTGTAGACATATTGGATCTCCGTATCAATCTCTTGCAGGGAAAAGGCCGGTCAGCGCGATACAAAAATTGATCACAGTACTGGGCTGCATGTTGTTGTGGGACTGGCCGGCACCGGTTGAGCTGATCGCCTTTTCGTTCATCGCAACGAGTTGATTGGGCTGTGCGTAAACCGGCGTGTTAAAGGCCGATGACGACAAAACGCTGGCCTGGCTGGCGGCTTTATTGTTCGGCCTGGGCGAATTGCCGGGCTCTGTAGAGGCATACAACTCGTGGGTATGGGCTGGCATTTGCGCCAATGACAAGGCTACCGCTTCCATACCACCCGATTGGCCCTGATCCACCTGCCGGCCCGAATCCTGAAAGACTCCCGGCGCAACAGGCATTCTTCCCCGCAGATCGGGTAATTTAAAATTGGTATTCACCGTGCCGCCAAATGTATTACCCAGCAAGACATATAAAGCTTGATTTTGATTGATCAGAATCGTTTGCCCGTTACAAAAGGCATAATCTTTCGGCGCAAAGCTCGCCCCGAACATTTGAATATTACCGATATAAGGTTCCATGCTGACCTCTGATGGTTATGAGTGAGTGATCTTGCGGGAAAAAATCACTTCCAGCTCTTTTTCAGAATTAGGCGAAACAAACAAAGACGCTTCCCCTAAGCTATCGTGACCAAAAAGATAAGTCCCTTGTTCCACCGCCCCATTCAGCCCACTGCTATCCAGGTACAATGCAAAAGATTCCCATGTTTTACTGTGCGTGCCAGTGCGTTTCACCCCGGTAATTTCCACATCAACCGATGCCCCTTCATCCAGCATCATCGACATCTTGTCGCCCACTAATTTTTCCAACTGTTCAAATGTAAACTGCTCCATTTCGGCTTCCTTAAAAAGGTTGAATTCCCTTTGTCCGTGTATTTTCCACCCGTTAGGTTTAGAGCATGGTTGCATGTGTGAACAAATGTCAGAGTGAAAACTTGATGATTGATCATAAAAATAATGAGCTGCGACTCCTCACGTCCCCTTTGTATTTCCAGCGAAAAGTCAAGCTGAGCCGCATCGATTGGTCGCCATGATCCGGCCCGCTCTTTTCGTAACTTTACATTAGAAATATTGATATGTTTTTCAAAAACCATATAGTAATCGTAATGATAATAATTATCGATTAGGTAAAGGAATTGGAAATGAAATGTTTCGCAAAATCGGGTTTGATCGCGACCGGCTTACTCAGTGTGGGTCTTATGGCCACATTGCCTGTCATGGCTAAATCCGTCACCGTTGACCACATTATGGGTTCAACCACTGTAGAGACTTCACCCAAACGTGTCGTGGTGATCGGCATTGGTGCGTTAGATGCTGTTGATGCGCTGGGAATTAAGCCGGTTGCGGTATCAAAAGGCACGCCATTACCCGGCTATCTCACTCACTATAATGACAATACTGTCTCTTCTGCGGGCACCATTTTTGAACCCGACTTTGAATCCATTTATACCCAGAAGCCAGATCTTATTGTTGTCGGCCCTCGCAGCTCCAAACACTTTAAAGAACTGACTAACATTGCGCCTACCTTTGTCTTTGCGGTTGAAAATGGCAGTGATTACTGGCAAAGCACCCAAGCGCTGTGGCACGACTTGGGGGAAATCTTTGATAAACAGGATGTCGTCAATCAAAAAATCGAAACATTAAACCAGCGCTTTGCGGTAATCAAAGACTACAACCAGAGCCATAATATGGATGCGCTCATGCTGATGAGCTCCGGCGGCAATGTGACGTCATTTGGTGAAGGCTCTCGCTTCGCAGTCTTGTATCAGGATTTCGGCTTTACACCCACGATTGAAACAGCAGTAAAAGATAAAAAATCAGAGAAAACTGGCGGACACGGTCAATTGGTCTCGTATGAACTGGTCAGCCAGGAAAACCCTTCCACCTTGCTGATTTTAGACCGCGATAAATTAGTCAATAAAGGTAAAAGTACGACCCGTCAGGATTTTGATAACGACTTAGTCAAATCAACCAAAGCTTATCAGAACAATCGTATGGTTTACCTTGATATTCCAGCCTGGTATGTCGCCAGCTCGGGTATTACTGCCACACAAACCATGATTGAAGACATTGAAGCGTTGAGCAAAGCGCAATAATCAGATCCGAGGTTGTTGTGACTAAATTGCTGTTTATTTTAGTCTGCCTGAGTCTGTCTTCATTATTTATTGGGGTGGGCAACGTATCGTTAGCCCACCTTATTAATGGTGATGCCAATGCCTGGCAATTATTTATGTCTAGCCGTGTTCCCCGTTTACTTGCAATTTTGCTGGCCGGTGGGGGACTGAGTATCGCTGGCCTTATCATGCAGCAAATCAGCCAGAACCGATTTGCTGCGCCTTCTACCTCAGGCACGATTGAGTGCTCAATGCTAGGTTTTGTCTTAAGTTTAGTGATTTTTGGCAACGGCGATCAACTGTGGCTTATTTTTGCTACTGCAATGATCGGCACGCTTTTCTTTGTACAGCTTATCCAGCGAATTCAATTTAAAAACGCGGTTTTTGTCCCTTTAATTGGGATCATTTTCGGCAATATCATTGCTTCTATGGCAACCTTCATCGCCTATAAATATGATGCACTGCAAAACCTGTCTGGCTGGGCTGTCGCTAACTTTGCCAACATCCTGGCAGGCAATTATGAGCTGCTCTATATTGCCCTGCCTGTCGCCATCTTCAGCTATGTATACGCAACACGCATTTCAGCGGTGGGGATGGGCAAAGACTTCGCAATCAATCTTGGTCTGAATTATCAGCAAGTGATGACGATTGGTGTCGCGCTGGTCTCGATTATGGCCGCTACTGTGGTGATGATTGTCGGCCAGTTGCCCTTTCTCGGCTTGATTGTTCCCAACCTGGTTAACCATTTTTATGGCGATAACCTGCGCAAGAACATTCCGCGCACTGCTGTGTTAGGTGCGATTCTGGTTCTGGCATGCGATCTGGTTGGCCGGGTGCTGATTTTTCCTTACGAAATTCCAATCTCCATGGTGATCAGCCTGCTCGGTGGCAGTGTCTTTATTTTCCTGGTGTTGAAAGGAATGCGCCATGAGCAATAAACAAATAACGGATCAGCATAAAATGTTTATCCTGCTGATTTTAAGCATAGTCATGGCCGGGCTGTTCATTGGTTATGGCCTAACGGCTGACAACTACCAATACTTCTTATCGCGCCGAATTCCCAAGGTACTGGCAATGATCATTGCTGGCTTCGCCATTGGTATTGCGTCTTTTTGCTTTCAGACCATTACCAATAACCGGATACTAACCCCGGGCATCATGGGCTTTGACTCGCTGTATTTGCTTATTCAGGTGCTGGTCGTCAGCCTGTTTGGCGGGCTGAGTGTGATGATGACCCATGCTGTGATCAACTTTTCGATCTCCGTGATCTTGATGATGGCATTTTCTTTCATCTTGTTCTTACTCTATTTCCGGTATTCCGCCAGCAATATTATTTCACTGCTGTTATTAGGTGTTATTTTTGGTCAGCTTTTCCAAAGCGGTTCGTCTTTTCTCACCATGCTGATGGATCCGGATGAGTTTGCCAATGTACAAGCCAGTATGTTTGCAAGTTTCAATAATATTCATGTGGAATTAGTGTATTGGACATTACCTGTTCTGATTCTGGTGTCAGCCTGGTTATTTAACATTCATCGAACGCTTGATGTGTACTTACTCGACCAGGATAACGCCACCAGCCTGGGTGTGGATATTCAGCGAACAACGCGTACCGTTTTATTGCTGTCCTCTGTGTTAATTGCCATTGCAACCGCGTTAATCGGTCCGATTATGTTCTTTGGCCTTTTGATCACCAACCTGACCCGGGAATGGCTGAAAACCTATCAACACAAATATTTATTAACCGTCTGCGGCTTGATGTCTGTCGCGACTTTGCTAACCGGTCAATGGGTTATCGAAAAAGCATTTGGCTTTGAAACCACACTGAGCGTAGTGATTAACTTTGTCGGCGGCATCTATTTCTTATTCTTACTGTTACGAAGTAAAGTGGTGTAACCCTGATGATTGAATTAAAACAATTAACCAAACGCTTTGGCGATCACCCTGTGGTGAACAATGCCAGTGCGGAATTTGCAAAAGGGAAAGTCACGGCAATTATTGGCCCCAATGGTGCCGGGAAAAGTACACTGCTTTCTATGGCCGGACGTTTGTTAAAGCGTGATGAGGGCGAAGTCTGGATTGATGGCCGGGAGCTGGTGGCGTGGGATACCAAGGCCTTGGCCAAACGTTTATCTGTGTTGCGCCAGGCTAACAGCGTTAGCCTGCGGTTTACCGTGCGCGAGCTGATCGCCTTCGGCCGGTTTCCTTATTGCCAGGGCAACTTAACCACAGAAGATAAAGATGTGATCGATAAAGCCATTGCGTATTTAGATCTCGGTAACATCCAGGATAACTACCTCGACGAGCTCAGTGGCGGGCAACGTCAGCTCGCTTTTATTGCCATGGTGATCGCACAAGATACCGATTATGTCTTTTTAGATGAGCCGCTCAATAACTTAGATATCAAGCACTCTTTGCAAATCATGCACACCATTCGTCGTTTAGCCCATGAATTACATAAAGCGGTGGTCATCGTCATTCATGATATCAACTTTGCGTCCTGCTACTCCGACACCATCATTGCGCTGAAAAAAGGTGAAATTGTCGCCAAGGGCCGGGTTGAACAAGTGATTGATGCTGATGTGCTGTCTGAGATATACGAAACCCCTTTTAACGTTATCGAAATCGACGGCAAACGTATGTGTTTATACTTCTCGTAAGCACTGATATCCACTCTTCTACTCGGCATCAACCCGCTTCAGACAAGCTACCAGAGGTTTGAGCAGTCAGGTTAATGGGTTCCAGCCATTCTCTCGGGGCATGCTCATTCAGCGCTTTGATCAGGGTTTGCACTCTGAGCGGCAGCACGCCAGCGGCAAAATAACACACCACAGGGCGGGCAGCGGCATACCACTCGGGTAAACAGGGCATTAAATTACCCGGGTGCGCTTTGAGGTAATTATTGGCAATCCAGGTCGGTAATAACCCGACGCCATAACCCGATGAGATGGAATCAAGCTGCAGCACCAGGTTATCGCTGGTTAACCGGCTGATGGGCGGCATCACCACACAGTCCTCTTGCCCGTTAGAAAGGTAAACGGTATCGCTTTTATCGCTGTCAAACGGCAGCCACTGATGAGAATTGAGCTGTTCAGGGTGTGTAATCACGCCGTTTTTCTGGATATACCGGGGTGATGCATACAAGCCAAACTGCCAGTAGCCGAGCGTTTTCTTACGCCATGTTCCCGGCAGTTCCTGTTCCCCAATCGCTAGCACTAGGTCCGGCTCGTGCTGGAAATATTCATCACGGCCCTCGGTAAATAAGCGGATATTGACTTGAGGATGGGCATCCAGAAAATGATGCAGCTCATGCCTTAACCAGCCTCGCACCAGGCTTTGGGGCGCCAGTAACGTGACTTCGCCTGCCACACTCTGCTTGAGCGATTGCAGCGCATTTTGTGACTCTTCCGCCATGGTCAGTAAACGCTGACAGTATTCCGAAAATACCTCTCCGGCACGTGTCAGCATCAGACGGGAACCTTGCTTGATAAAAAGCCTTTGCCCCATTTCAGTTTCTAACTGAGCCAGCCGGCGGCTGATGGTTGATTTCGGCTGATTCAATGCCTTTGCTGCGGCAGTCACACTATGAAAACGACTCAATGCAGCAAATGCCCGGATACCCTGCAGTTCTGTTTTCATCCTCATCCCATTTTCGGAACGGCCCGTTCCACTCATCGATCTAGTCAATAGCTGCGAATATAGGAATAATCCGCAAATAAATTTAAGAATCATTATCATTTATGGAAAAAATAATGTCTAGCTATCGTTTACCCCTTTCCACTTTGACGGGCTCAGTACTATTGGCAGCCAGTGTACAGGCCGCTCAGCAATCCCCTGTGACCGAAACCATGGTAGTGACTGCATCCGGTTATGAGCAGGCTGAAATCACCGCGCCCGCCAGCATCAGTGTGATCACTCGTGATGAGCTTGAGCATAAATATTATCGTGATGTCACCGATGCACTGAAAACGGTTCCCGGTGTCACCATCACAGGGGGTGGCGACAATAAAGACATCAGTATCCGCGGTATGGGTTCTGCGTACACTTTGATTCTGGTTGATGGTAAACGTCAGTCGTCTCGCCAAACCCGGCCAAACAGTGACGGGCCGGGAATAGAACAAGGCTGGCTGCCGCCTTTAGAAGCGATTGAGCGCATTGAGGTTATCCGCGGCCCGATGTCGACACTATACGGTTCCGATGCCATTGGCGGTGTTGTTAACATCATCACCCGCAAAGACAACCAGCACTGGCTCGGCAATCTTCAATTGGGTACCACCATTCAGGAAAATCGCGACTCTGGCGATGAGCGCAGTGCCAACTTCTTCCTTACCGGCCCATTAACGGAAAATCTCACCGCACAGTTTAACGGCCAGACCACAGTCCGCGATGAAGACACGATCACCAATGGCTATCAAGATAAAGATCTCAACAGCTTCAGCTCCAAGCTCACATATCAGCTGAATGATCAACACGATATTTCATTAGAAGCAGGGATCAGCGAGCAATCCCGCGCCGGAACGGTCGGTAAGTCAGTCGCAACACAAGGCTGCCGCGGAGAATGTGTTGATACTTTAGAAGAATATACCCGTACCCATTACGCCATCACTCACCAGGGTGACTGGGGCGCCGTCGGGCAATCCAACACTTATTTGCAATATGAAAACTCGGAAAACAAAACCCGGGAGATGGAAAGCAAAAACACTGTCTTCAAGACCAGCCTGGTCACTCCAGTCTCTTCCCATATTTTGACATCGGGTTTTGAATATCAATATGAAAAACTTGAAGATTATACATCCAACAGTGCTTCCGACTTAACGGAGCTGGACAGTAACCGTCTGGCGGTCTTTGTTGAAGATGAATGGGCCATTGTCGACTCATTCAGCTTAACGCTAGGGGCGCGTGTCGATGACGATGAAAACTACGGTACTCATGTCAGCCCCCGTGCTTACGGTGTCTGGAGCATCGCATCAAATTGGGTGTTTAAAGGCGGTGTATCGACCGGTTATCGCGCGCCGACATTGCGTGAAACCTCTGCAGATTGGGCACAAGGCAGCCGCGGCGGCGATATCTATGGTAACCCGGATCTGCAGCCTGAAAAGTCAGTCAATACCGAAATCAGCCTGAACTACCAGAATGATGACGGGCTCACTTCGAGCGTCACGCTCTTTAATAACGACTTTAAAGATAAGATTTCTCGTATCGAATGCACCAGTTGTGGCCCGGTCAACAGCAGTGGCAGCGTGGCAACAAAACGCATCAACATTGATGAAGCGACGACACAAGGTGTCGAATTCAGCCTCAGCACACCACTGGGAGACAGTGTATTCTGGAACGCCAGCTACACCTTTAACGATTCTGAGCAGAAATCGGGCGACTATAAGGGTCAGCCACTGGTTCAGTTGCCAAAGCATTTATTCAGTACCGATCTTTCCTGGCAAGCCACGGCTGACTTAGAAACCTGGGGGCAGGTCACCTATCACGGCGAAGAGATGGAACCGACAACAGGGCCATCCTCAAGCAGCCTGGAAGCCCCGTCTTATACCTTCCTAGACATGGGGGTAAGCTATCAGCTGACAGATAATGTGGCACTTAATGCCGCCATTTATAACCTGCTGGATGAAGAAGTCACTTATGACGAATATGGCTATGTGGAAGATGGTCGCCGTTACTGGGTGGGTATGAATGTCGGGTTCTGATACCTGACTTCCCCTTACTATCAATGCCAGCCGGTGTCGGCTGGCATTGTTCAGATCTGTCCCGGTTCATTCAATATCACTGGCATTGCCGCCAAATTTATTTCCACATTCGGGCATATTCTTCAAATTCGCTGACTTTATAAGGGTCAATAACGTAACGTAAAAAACAAGTCACCATGATTCATTCCTTTGTTGTGGTTCATTCATTTAATGCAGAGAAACCAGCTGGCTGTCATGCCAGCGGGACAGCATGAACGTCGCGCACAGCGCTCCGACTAATGCGAATGCCATATCAGACTGGGTATCCCAGACATAACCCTGTGTACCCAGAAACGCCTCTGCGTTTTCACCTGTCGCCAGTGCTACCCACCATTCAATCAGTTCATAAAAGGCGCTGAAGGCTAAACACATAGACACAGCAACCACACTCACCCAAAACCGGCCATTGACTATCTGCTTTCTGATCAGTATTTCCCTTGCCAGAATCGCCGGGACAAATCCCTGAAAAAAATGACCGACTTTGTCGTAGTTATTTCTTTCGGCCCCGAACAGATTGTCGAAGAAAGGCACTTCTGCATAGGTGTAATGCCCCCCCACCATTAACACAATACAATGCAGTAAAATCAGCCCATACAGTAACGGGGTGAGCCTGAAGGTGTTGTACGTGAGCGCAATCAGCACAAGGCCAATCAGCGCAGGCAGCACTTCGAGAAACCAGGTAAAGGTATCTTTCGGCTCAATGCCAGACCAGATAAGCACCGCCGTAAAAACAGATAGCCAGATATATTTCAAATGCTTGTCCTTTTATGCATCGAATTGCCTTTCACTTAAATATCATTTCTCTGCCGCTACAGGCAAGCTCGCGGGTTTCACTGTGAAAAGAGTCTAATACTTAGGCACCAAACCATAAGGCAAGCTCTCAAACATGGCCGGTTGGTTGGTGACTGTCGGAGCGGCATGTACGCCACGCCAGTCCAGTAGCATGATCGCCAGCGTGTTGCGGTGCTCACCGTCATACAGCTCGCTTTCACCTTTTACCGACGGCACCATACCCGTTTGCCGGTCGATCGATGTCTGGATGAACTGGCGCGTTTTTTCGACCACGGGATCATCCTGCAGGCCGGCTAACAGAAAGCTGATACCCACTTCGGCCACCACATCTTCCTTGGTATGCAACAGAATATCGTCGATATGGCGGCGAAAGTGATCATAAATCCACTGAAAATCGCTTTCCTTGAGCTGATACTGATAATACGAGGATGCCGCAAAGATAATATGGGTCATGCCGTATATCTTATTTATGTACTGCTGCTCGCTGAGCTGTTTATCCTGGCTGTCCGGATAGGTCGCCCGGAAAGCAGCAATAAAAGGCTCAACCACGTCCTGCTCGCCGAGCTGACGCAGCCAGTAAACCTGATTGGCAAGCTGTGCTGCCCAGGCGCGGATCATGTCAGGGTCGGTGGCATAACGGGCAAAGTCATAGCGGCGGATGATGTCGCGTAATTTGTGATCGTCTCTGTGTTTGAGACCGTATTCATTGGCGCGGGCCATAGAACCCAGCAGATCGACGCCCAAAAAGTAATACTCAGGGTAATCGCGGGTGGCCAGATAACGTAAATCACTGCGGGCATCATCTTTGCGCTGATATCTGGCTTCACGGGCATCCGAATAGGCTTTTATCTGTGCCGGTGTGTGAATTTCTGTCGTCACGGCATTGAGCCGGCTTGCCACGCGTGCCAAATCTGACCACACGGCCGACTGGTATTTGGGATCCAGTGTCTGGCGATACATCCTCAGGCCATAATGGCCCATTTTAAAAGCCGGTAATGTAAACAGCTGGCTTTCAAAGGTCTGCCGTATCAACGCCGCATCATCGGCATAGGATGGCAATACCTGTTGCTGTACAGGCGGTTTTGCAGGTCTGGGCGAAATTTGCATCGCCGCCCAGCCAGGCAGTGAAAGAAGCGTAATCAGAAGATAAACAACAAAACGACGAATATTCATAGCAACCCCGCAACGATTTAACAACACAATCATAGCAAAGGCGTCGCTGTTCACGTCAGCCTGTTGTCATTTAAGTCAGTGGAATATCAGCATTTTTAACTCTGCGGTGCTGAGCAGTTACGTATTAATCCACCGATAAGTCAGGTTAATCCGTTCACTATGAGGCTTAGTGGTCTTTGGCACGCTGTGCGCCCAGTGCGACTGGGTCTGTCCCGCCATGATGAGCAAAGAGCCGTGGCTGAGCTGAAAATCAATTTTCTGCCCGGTGCGGCGATGTTTCAGCAAAAAGCGCCGGGTATCGCCCAATGTCACCGATGCAATCACAGGCGCGGGGCCGAGTTCGGGCTCGTTATCCTGATGCCAGCCCATACTGTCCTGCCCGTTACGGTACAGGTTGGCCAGCACCGAATTAAAACGCGTATTGGCCACTTGCTCGCAGGCGGCCTTGATCTGCTGTAAGGCTGGCGTCCACGGGTCCGGCTGCATGGTCAGCCCTGAGTAGGTATAGGATGCCTCACCGCACCATGCCTGCAAACGCGGCTGCATCACCCGGCGTCCATACAGTGTGATGGCTTCCTGCTGCCAGTCGAGCGACTGGCGCAGTTCGCTGAAATAGCGGTCTGAATCGGAAACGGTAAAGAAAGCCGGCGCCCAGAACAGCAAACCGTCATCAATAGCAATCCACTCACCCTGCCCGCTCGCTTCACCGAATAAGTCGAGATTGTGCATCAGCTGTACTCGCCCTTCACCGCAGGCAGACGTACATCGACCCATACCAGCCGGTGATCAGAGCTGATATCGGCCCGCTCTTTGCCGTCTTCGCCAGTAACCAGTCTGCGCAGCGGATCTTTTTTATCCGGCCAGAACACGCCGCTGTTCAGCACATCGAAATCGGCAGAGGGCAGAACATAATCCAGTCGCAGGCCACTCAGGTGTGTCCACTCCGAACTTCTGCCCCGGCGCAATTTCCAGGGCCGGAAAAACCGCCCGCCAAGGCTTTTCGGGGTCAGTTTGCCTTCACTGACAACCCGGTGAACCCGAGGGTGATACAGCAGGTGCCGCAGTGCCAGCACCATGCCTTCGCCGTCATGCAAATCGGCGTTGAGATCCCCCAGCAACACAAAAGGCGCGTCTTTGGCCAGACCGCCCGGGTTGCCCTGATCATCCATCAGATACGCTTCGTCATTGATGATATCCGTCAAAAGGCGCAGCTCATCATGGTTACGGCGGGCATTACGGCGTTCAGGTCCGTCAAACACAGGCGGCGTCGGGTGGGCGCAAAGCAGCTGAAATCGCTGATGACCGACCTGTACCGGCAGTAAAAGATGATTTTTTGAAGAGAGCCTGAGCTGTGCCATTGCTTCCGGGCTGTAATAGCCTTCCGGCATATGGTTGTCCGGCATCTGCTGCCACAGCAGGGTTTGCCAGCTGCGGATATCCTCTTCAATCAGCGGATAACGCGACAGCACCACGAAGCTGAAATGACCATGGTGGAAGCCATAGCCCTGGCCATCCTGCGGCAGAGTTCGCTCGCCGTCTCCGTCCAGATCTGCCTCGCACAGCAAGCCGGTATTCGTGGGGGGGCAATAACGGTAAGGGTAATCAATGGCAACCTGACCATATTGCGGCTCGGCCAGGTAATAGCGGCAAAAGTCAGTCAGGCCGCCGTCATCGCCTCCCTCGCCGGGGTGATCAAACTCGCACAGCAACAGGACATCGGGCTGCACGTGCTGAATCATGGCTGCCAGCCGGGCAATTCTGGCGTGGCCCGGCTCCGACAGCTTCTGCCGTATCCTGCCGGGGACAGGATCGGACAAGGCGATATTAAATACCGCCACTCTTAAGGTAGGTGTTGGCACAACGCACTCCCAACAGACTGAAATTCAATAGCCTGTATTGATTGTACGCTGTGTTGTTCAGTTGCTCCAGCGCCTGGCATCAGCCCGGAATGTTCACCAGGCTGCTGATGGCCTGATAAATCTGTCTGGCGTCATGCATGGCTCTGTGCCTTGCCGGGCCGAGCTCTTCCAGCGCACGCTGAAACCGGGCTCTTTCTATGCCGTTCTCCTGCTGCAGCCAGTGGCCGATTTCTGTCAGTGTGAAGGAGGGCCGCATATGGGCAGCATGATAAAGCCGTCCCAGCCAGAACAAGTCCCACTGGCTGTCACAAAACACATAATCCAGCTGCCCCAGTACGCTGTTCAAATGCTGGCAGACTTCCAGCACCTGCATACCATGCTGTTCCAATTCAGAACGGGGAATTCTGTGAATACGTTGCTCGGCGTAGCTGTCCCAAAACTGCCAGACATCGCCGGCGGTCAGCGGATTGATCAGAATACTTTGGCCACTGCCGTCAGGAAGGACATAACCCACTTCTATGGGGTAGGATTGATCCGATAAACCTGACGCTTCAAAATCTAATGTTGCCCACATTGCACTCTCCCTGATGCTTATGTCGTCCACGGCTCAGCCCTTCTGGTTCCTTCCTTACCGGCAAATCCAGACTGCCGGTAAGCTGAGCCGGACATCTCTCAGTACGCACAGCATAGCCGCAGACAGCTCTCATACCCTGAGAGCACAGCGACACTGGCTACCTTCTCATTAACTGTAGACCCGGGATAAGACTTTACCCGCTATTTCATCTGCTTGACGCAGGATTGATACACTTAGTCAGACCGCAGCAAGCTGTGGTAAATGTCGGCATCTTCCTGGCTGAAACAGACAAAGTACACTTTGTCCGGCGTGCTTTGTCCTTCCAGAGACTGACGGACTGTCTGCACGGCAATACCGGCCGCCTGCTGTATCGGGAAACCGTATATCCCGGTACTGATGCAGGGAAAAGCCATCGTTCTGGCGCCCACTTCATCCGCCAGCGCCAGGCAGTGCCGGTAACAACTGGCCAGTAATTCGGCCTCGTTATGCGCACCGTCCTGCCATACCGGCCCCACAGTGTGAATCACCCAGCGGGCCGGTAACTGGTATCCGGGGGTGATTTTTGCTTCCCCCGTCGGGCAGCCGTGCAAGCGCCGACACTCTTCCAGCAACTGCGGGCCCGCCGCTTTGTGAATGGCACCATCCACACCGCCACCGCCCAATAAGCTGTTGTTCGCGGCGTTGACTATCGCATCCACATTCAAGGTGGTTATGTCACCCTGCCATACCAATAAATCTGCCATCTCAGTCTCCGGTTTGATCTGACACAGCAAAACACCAGGGTCCCGGGCAAGGTACTGTGTCGATACTGACTATCATGTTATTTTAGTGCCAATCTTCCATTAACAGGCCAAAGACTTACTATGACACCCGTTATCGGTTTCGCCGGTTTCAGCGGCTCGGGAAAAACCACATTAATTGAGCAGGTTATCCCGTATTTAAAACAACACGGATTGCGTGTTGGTCTGCTGAAACACAGTCATCATGATGTTGATCCGGATACCCCGGGAAAAGACAGTTATCGTCTGCGCCATGCCGGCAGCGATCAGCTGTTGCTGGCAACGCCGCATCGGCACATTCTGTTTTTTGAATACCCGGACGATGAAGATCGTGAGCCGGCGCTGGAAGATTGCCTGGAGCAACTGGATCACAGCCGGCTGGACATAGTGCTGGTAGAAGGGTTTCGCGACCAGCCGATCACCAAAATTGAGATTCACCGGCCGGATTACGGCAAACCTCTGCTGTATCGCAAAGACACCGATATAGTGGCGATAGCCACCAGCGAACCGGGCGACACTCACCCGATCCCTGTGCTGGATTTAAACCAGCCTGCCAGTGTGGCGGCGTTTATTATGACGTGGCTTGAAAGCGCCGGACCGGCGCGCGGCTGACAGCAACTCTCAGGTTTGCTCTGCAAGAGATAACAATCACTGCAGTCGGCATTATTCAGAACATCAGACGTTTGCGGCCTGTCTGTTGATCGGCATCTTTGCCAATCGTTGCAGACTTGCCAGTATTGGCCTTCTTCTTAGCGGCTTTGTTCGCCGACTGATTTTTAGCGGACGGCTTTTTGCCCGGTTTAGCCGAGCGATGGCTCGTCTGCTGTTCTTTTTTCGGTTTCGCGGCTGCAGGTTTGGCAACAGGCTCACTGACCGCTTCTGTCACTGGCTGATCACAGAGCACAACATAAAACTCACCGTTAAACTCTATGACGTCGCCATCATAAATCTTACAGCGTTTACGCAGTTCAATTTCGCCATTCACGGCGACATAACCTTCAGAGATCGCCATTTTGGCCTCGCCACCGCCTCCGACGGCATTGGCAATTTTCAGCACTTTATATAACTCAATGGGCTGAACAGAAACTTCTATCCCGAGTGCTTCAACTTCTATTTCTTCTATTTCCTGATCCTGACTCACGGTGCTCGACCTGTTATTACTGAGAATGCTGTGAGTATACCACTTTGCTTCCCTTGCCGGCGCATCATTCCTGCTTTCAATCAAACCTGGCCGCTGAACATGCTGAATAGGCCGTCAATGGCATCGACCCCAAGGTTTTCGCCCGTTACATAGAGATAACGAACTCAATCGGTTATGCTTGTTACAACTTTCACGTACGTTCCCGTTAACAAGGAAAACATTATGCTGAAACTGCTGTATGCCGCTGTATTCTGTCTGCTTTTCGCCATGCCAGCCTTGGCGCAGGACACAGAAGAAGCGCCGCCCTACTCGGAGCAGCCAGTGTTAGATAAGCCTTTAATGGAAAGGTATATTCTTGATGAAATGAAATCGCTCCGTCAGGATCAGCAGGATCTGGAGCGTCGCTTAACCCTCTCATTTACCGACCGCGAACTGGCCGTGGCCGACAAGTCGCTCAATTATGCCAATGTGACAGTCACCTATTTTTTCTATCTGATCGCCGGTGCAGCCTCGCTCATCGCGCTGGTGGGCTGGCAATCGCTGAAAGAGATCAAGGTCAATACCAAGAAAATGGCCGAACAGCAATTAAAGGAAATCACGGATCAGTACGAGAAGAAATTCCAGATGCTGGAGCGGGATCTGAAACGTAAAACCCGGATCATCGCGCAGAACAACAAAGAGATCGAGATTATCAATGAAGTGCATAATCTCTGGCTTCGGGCACAAAGCTCGCAAACCGCCGAGCAGCAAATGGAAGTGTACGATGAGATCCTCAAACTGCGGCCGGGCGATCTGGAAGCGCTGACTCACAAAGCGGATGCGGCGATGGAAATCCGTGAATTCCATTGGGCACTGAGTATCTGTAACCGGGTGCTGGAAGTGGATAACACCAATGCCAATGCCCTTTACCAGCGCGCCTGTGCGTACGCTTGTCTGGGGGCGGAAGATCAGGCCGTGTCTGATCTTGAGCGGGCCATTCAGGGCAGTGCTTTCCTGCGTGAACTGGCGAAAGAAGAAAATGATTTTGAAACGCTGCATGGTCACGAGCGATTCGATCAGCTGATCACTCACCATAACGAGTAAGTTTTTCTGCGTATTATTCTTACATGGGATATTCACTGGACAAGCTAATAACAGCAAGCTTAGTATCTGGTTATACGGAGATTATGCCGACTTAACGGAGTAACACATGCACGCCACTACCCGACAGATGCAAGCCCAGAAACACATTGCCCTCGTGGCTCACGATAACTGTAAAAGCCACTTACAGCGCTGGGTCAATGAGCACAAAAGTAAGCTGGAAAATCATACCCTGTATGCCACAGGCACTACCGGGCATCTGCTTTCCAAACAAACCGGCCTGCCGATCAATTGTTTACTGAGCGGCCCTATGGGAGGCGATCAGCAGTTGGGTGCGCTGATTTGCGAAGGCAAAATCGACATGATGATTTTCTTCTGGGATCCGCTCAATGCCGTGCCCCATGATCCGGATGTGAAAGCCCTGCTTCGCATTGCCGCGGTCTGGAATATCCCGGTTGCCACCAACCGTGCCAGTGCCAATTTCATGATAGCGTCCACCATGATGGAAGAAGCGGTGTCGATAGAAATTCCGGACTATGAAGCTTACCTGGCCGAGCGCCTGGCTTAAAAGCCTTTGGATCTGAGTGCTGACAACAGGGTGCGATACTCAGCACTCAAGACGTTGTTCTTCAGCATCAGGAGTCCCGCATTGCCGGGGCTCTTTCGTTAGACTCCCCACCCACTTCCCGCTTTTCCCGCCAGCAAAGCCCGGAATTTAGGTATATGCTTTAAATCAATACCAAAAACAACCTGTTACCCTCATGGTGGCTTATGAAAGCATGGACTCTGACTGAACCCAACGGACTGGACAGCCTGCAGCTGACACGTACCACGCGTCCCAAACCCGGTGCGGAAGAAATCTGTATCAAAGTGGCCGCGATGGGCCTTAACCCGATTGATTACAAGCTGGCCGACTGGGGATACGCCACCTGGCATTATCCGCAAATTGTGGGTATGGACATAGCAGGCACCGTTGAATCTGTCGGGGTGAAAGTGCGGCAGTTTAAGCCGGGGGACAGAGTGTTTACCTTTCTCGACCCGCGTCATTGCGGAGGCTTTGCTGAGTATGTCTGCTGCAAAACGGGCGCCGTCAGCCGGCTGCCTGAAAGAGTCAGTGTTGAACAGGCGGCGGCTTTACCTTCTGCCGGTTACAGTGCCTGGCTGGCTGTGTACGATAAACTCAGGCTCAAGCCGGGACAGCGAGTCGCTATCACAGGCGCTGGCGGGGGTGTGGGCGGTTTTGCGGCCCAGTTAGCCAAACTGGCCGGGGCCACTGTGTATGCCATTGCCGCTCAAAGACATCACGCCCGATTACTCAGTTATGGCGTCGATGCTGTGATTGATTCGGATCATGACAATGTCGCCATGAAAATCATTGAATTAACCGAAGATAAGCTGCTGCATGCCGTCATTGACTGTGTTTCTGCCCGTTCAGGCAGCATCATGAGTGCGCTAATCCGCTTCAACGGCCAGATAGTGATGGTGGCTGATCAATTCAATCAGGTTCCCTTACTGGCGACAACAAAAGCACTCAGCATGCACGAAGTGGCGCTACATGGCACCTATGCGCATGGTGCGCCCGAGGATATCCACCATCTGTCTGATATGGGGAACAGCATGAGCAACCTGATCGCCGAAGGAAAACTGGATCCCATGATAGATAAGCTGTTCGCTTTTGAGCAATTGAAGGAAGGGCTGGCGCTGCTGCACAGGCAGCAGCACAGCGGTAAACTGGTGGTGGTACTGGATTAAAATACGAGTGAAGAGCCGCTATCAGCGCTTCATTTTTTTGATCTTATTATTGACCTGATACCTGTCTTCAATCAGTTCATTCACAAACGGTGAGAGGGTTTCCGGGTTGGCGCAGATCCAGACATGCTCTTTCGCCCTTGTCATCGCGACATAAAACAGACGGCGCTCTTCCGCATCGGCAATGCCTTCGTTACCGCCTGACTGCAGACAGGCCAGCAGCCCCCTGTCCCGATCCTGAGCCGGGAACACGCCGCGGTTCACATTGAGCACAAACACAAAATCGGCTTCGCGGCCCTTGCTGGCATGGCAGGTCATGAACTGCAGATTAAGCTGAGGCCACTGGTTCTGCCAGTCGGCCAGCTTTTCGGGTCGCTGATCATGATTACGTCCCAGCAGCAGCACGCTGGCTTCTTTTTTCACTTTAGAGGCAAGCTGTACCAGCTCCTGTTCCAGCAGATCCTGCGCCAGCAAGGTCACCGCTTTTCGCTTCTGTTTTTTCACACTGACCAGCGATTTTTTCAGTTGCTGCGGATTTTGCTGAATGAACATATTGGCCACTTCACCAATCATGTTGTTAAAGCGGTAAGTAGTGTCGAGTTCCATCACATGGCTGGCGCCAAAACGCTGCTCAAACCCTGTGGTCAGATTGACATCGGCGCCTGCAAAGCGGTATATCGCCTGCCAGTCATCACCAACGGCATACAGGCTGGGTGTTAAGTTATCCGTCCCCGGTGTCTGGCAAATGGCATCGATCAGCGCCAGCCGGTGTGGCGAAATATCCTGATATTCATCGACCATGACAAAACGCCACTGCGGAACAAATTTGCCTTGTCTGACATAGTCAGTGGCCGTCTGGATCATGGTATTAAAATCAATCTGGCGATTGGCTTTCAGGTGCTGGCTGTATACCTTGTAACACGGCCACAGCAGGGCCAGCTCGCTTTTCATCTGAGCTTTATCACCACTGCCCATGGCACTGTCGACCAGGGCTGACAATACGGCTTTGTTGCCGCCCTGCTGGCCCATCAGTTCAATATGACGCCACACCCAGTTCAGCAAGGGTTCGCTGCGGGCTTGTTCTTCGATGGAATTGTCGCCACGAAAACCCGGTATACGCCACTGGGTCAGGTGCTTCTGCCAGCGCTTGGCCGCGGTGTCGTTTTGCCACTGATCTTTGAGCAGGGCTGATAACCACTCATTGCGGGCATGCTCATCCTGGACTAACGGCGATACGCCCGGTAATTCACCTTCAACGGCCTGAATAATCTGACAGCCCAGGCTGTGGAAGGTCGCAACCCGGATCTCCCGGCCGACTTTGTCTTTCAGGCGCTCGCTCATTTCTTCCGCCGCTTTACGGCCAAAGGCTAACATCAGAATATCGTCCGGCTGGGCTTGCTGGCTCGCCAGCAGATAACCGGCCCGGGCCACCAGCACACTGGTTTTGCCTGAGCCGGCCCCGGCCAGTATCAGGTTATGATCCTGATTCAGCAGCACCGCCTGCCGCTGAGAATCATTGAGCGGTGACGATTCAATCCGGTCGAACCAGGACGACCATTTCTCGGTTTCTTCCTGCATCCAGGCGGCATTGGTGTCTGTCACCCATTGCGCGTTGTCATCGAGCCAGGGGGATATCTGCTCAAAGGCCATGGGACGGAAAGAAGCGGCCAGCTCATCTGTCAGGCCGGTCTCTGATAAGGCGTTATGCAGGGAAGATTGCAGGTTCAGGTGATCCGAGCGGCGTTTATAGCCAGGCTGGGTGATAAAAGCGTCGATGCGGGTCAGCATCTGTGGCAGGTGCGCATCGAGCTTTTCGACCCGCCCTTTGGCCCACTGGCGGTAAGTATCGACCAGATGGCCAGCGAAAGCCTGACACTCCTGCCAGGGCAAGCCATGCACAGTCCAGCTTGCCGTCTGATCTGCCGAGGTCAGTTCCATCGCGCCCCACAATACCCCGCGGTGCAGCGTCACTGAACCGTCCCAGTCATCAAATGACAGGACTTCACTGTTTTGCAGGCTTTCCAGAACAACCTGTTCTTCATCCAGCTCGATACTGCAATAATCGCCCTGCACTAACCATTGTGCGAGCCAATTGGCCGTTAATCGCATTGTGTTACCTGACACCTTGATTCACTCAGCGAGAAGATTATCAAGAACTGCGCACAGACCATAGCGGTAAGCGCTTTATTTACGTAAAATTTGAGACAAAAATGCCCGCTGCTTCAATGAACAACCCTGTTTATGATCAGCACCGACCGGATACCCGATGACAAAATTTTCTCTGCAGACCACTTTCCGACGTTACTGGGCAAAAGACCGCCTTCACCTCAGTGCCCGCGTCGCATTAGCTTTGATAGGCGCTGTCGTACCCTGCTGGTATCTGAATGCCACCACGGCTGTCACCCCACTGGTGCTGGGGATCATTGCAGCAGCACTGGCGGAAACCGATGACAACCTGACAGGCAGGCTGAAAGCACTGGCAATGACCTTGCTGTGTTTCCTGATAGCCTCGCTATCGGTTGAGCTACTGTTCGATTACCCGGCGCTTTTTGCCATCGGGCTGTTCTCATCCAGCTTTGGCTTCATGATGCTGGGCGCTATGGGTACCCGGTATGCCAGCATCGCCTTTGCCTCCCTGCTGCTGGCTATCTATACCATGCTGGGTGCCGAGAGCAGCCAGAATTTATGGTTTCAGCCCGCCTTGCTGCTGAGCGGTGCCATTGGCTATGGCTTGCTGTCGCTATTGTGGCAGATGCTTTGGCCGAATCAGGCAGTGCAACACAGTCTGGCCAGTGTCTTTACTGCCCTGGCCGATTATCTGGATGATAAAAGCCGCTGGTTCCGCCCGGTCGACAACCTTGACCCACAGCAACTGCGTATTCAGGCTGCAGCCAGCAATGCCAGAGTGGTGTCGGCACTCAATCAGGCCAAGCAGACACTGCTGAACCGGGTTAAACGGGTGCAGCACAACCAGCGAGGCCATCGCTTTCTCAGCCTGTATTTCCATGCGCAGGATATTCATGAGCGTATCAGCTCCTCTCACCAGCGCTATCAGGACCTGGCAGCGGCATTTCGTCGCAGTGACATTTTGTTCCGTTTTCAGGATCTGATGCAGCAGCAGGCAACGGCATGCCGCAATATCAGTAGCAGCCTGGCAATGGGCAATTATTACCGGCACAGCCTGGATAACAGTCTGGCGCTGGACGAGCTGAAAGAATCCCTCAGCTTTCTTAAATCACAGAAGAATCCCGAGTGGCGTGCTTTCCTGACTCAGCTCGACTATCTGTTCAACAACCTCGCGACCATTGAACGTCAGCTCGCCAACCTGAATAATCCCGACGTGGCTGAAGCGCAGGAAGATACTGAACTGGCCGATTCAGAAGCCCATACCTTCTCCGGTTTATGGCAACGGGTGAAAAGCCAGCTGCACACCGACAGCCAGCTGTTCCGCCATGCGGTACGTATCGCCACGGCTTTGACTATTGGCTATGGCGTGATTCATGTACTGGACTTACAGCACGGATACTGGATTCTGCTTACCACACTGTTTGTCTGCCAGCCCAATTTCAGCGCCACACGCCAGAAACTGACGCAGAGGATCATCGGCACGCTCGGTGGCCTGCTCGTCGGTCTGCCGCTGCTGTATCTGTTTCCCGGTCAGGAAGGCCAGCTGGTCTTAATGGTACTGGCGGGGGTGGCCTTTTTCGTGCTCCGTAACCACAAATACACCCTGGCGACAGGGTTTATCACGCTGCTGGTGCTGTTTTGTTTTAATCAGCTAGGGGCCGGTTTTGCAGTAGTGCTGCCCCGTTTGGGTGATACCTTGCTGGGCTGTCTGCTGGCCGTACTGGCTGTGGTCTTTATTCTGCCGGACTGGCAATCGCGCCGCTTACATAAAATCATGGCGGCTGCGGTCACCACCAACCGCGATTATCTGGCACAGATCATCGGGCAATACCGGATCGGCAAAAAGGACAGCCTGAGCTACCGCATTGCCCGCCGCGAAGCCCACAATACCGACGCTCAGCTCAGTACCGCCATCAGCAATATGCTGGCAGAGCCGGGCCGTTACCGGCTGGCTATCGAAGAGTGCTTTCGTTTTCTTACGCTCAATCATGCGATGCTGAACTACATCTCGACCTTAGGTGCGCACCGCACACAGATCGATGAGCACAAAACGCACAAGTTAATTGCACAGGCTCACAGCCAGATCCATATTCAGCTCGATACGCTGGCCCAGCAACTGGCCGACAAACAATGTGCGCCGCCGCCGGAATCGGACAGCAGCCTTGAGCAGGCACTGGCAACCTGGCGGGAAGGGGATGATCAGTCAGTACGCCTGATCCTGCAGCAGTTGTTTCTGATCCAGCGCATGATGCCGGAGTTGTATTCACTGGCCAATAAACTGGCCGCCAGAACGCAGCAGACCAGCGACACTGTGCCAGCACAGAAAACCAGATAATCTGGCATTCCACTGATAAAAAATCAGTCAATCACACCATCTCAGGCGTAAATTTTCTTCATTTAGGCCTGAGATGGTATAGAATCCCGCCCTTCTTACTTTCCTGATTCACATTCACAGACAATGATTGATTTCACTACACTGCCCTTATACCTCACCGCGGTGGTTGCCCTGTTGCTGGTACCCGGTCCGGATATGCTGCTTATCGCCAGCTCCAGCCTGAGTTATGGCAAACGCGTCGGCCTGTTTGCCAGCCTGGGCAATGCCACATCCGGACTGGTACTGACCGTACTGGCTGCGATGGGGGTCTCTGCGCTCATCGCCATGAATCCCCTGGCACTGGAGGCACTGCGTTTTCTGGGCGGTGCGTACCTGTTAAAGATGGGCTGGGACTGCCTGCGCAGCACGCCGGCTGACTCTCCCACCGTTGGCAGGCAACATGGGCTGGCCCGGGCGCTGTATCGCCGCGCTGTCGTCAGCAATCTGCTTAACCCGAAAGCCTTGATTTTCTTTGTGCTGTTTCTGCCTCAATTTGTCTCCGGCCAGATTGAAGCCAGCTCAGGTGAGCAGATGCTGGCGCTGGGTTTGCTGCTGAACATCATGGGGCTGACGTTTAATCTGCTGCTGGTCGTGCTGGCGGGCACCCTTGGGCGGCCATTACTGAATAACCCGACCTTCCGGGCTAACCAGAATAAGTTCATGGGTTGCATCTTCATCGTGCTGGCCATCTGGCTGCTGATTTCTCAGTTGCCGCAGGTGTAACAAGCACCACCGCCTGAGGCGCTGGTGTAGCAATACAATGAAAAATGGCCTCCTGTTCCCAGTGAGGCCATTGCTTTATGGTGACTGCCGGATTCAGGTAAATAACCAGATCCGGCTTTCAAAAGGCCGCAGCCTTCCGGTCAGGCTGATCTCACCGGCTTGCTCATCGTTATAGTTCGCCAGCAAGGTCTCCCCCCGGCTGACAGACAAATCAGACAAACAGCTCAAATCAAACGCTACTCTGTCGGCACTGTAGTTATTGAGGCAGATCAGTACCTGGCCATCGCACTGCCTGCGATACACATGCAGAGCCTGATCGTCCGGTAATAAATCCGTGTAATCGCCGTCTGCTATCACGCCGATTTTCTTACGCAATGCAATCAGCTGCCGGTAATAGTGGAACACGGAATCCGGATCGGCCACCGCCTGCTCCGCATTGATAGCCGGGAAGTTCGCGGCAACGTCAATCCAGGGTGTCCCTTGGGTAAAACCGGCATGAGGACGGCTATCCCACTGCATCGGGGTGCGGGAATTGTCCCGTGAGCGCTCGGCCAGAATCGCCAGCGCATCTCGCTCGCTGATCCCCTGCTCCTGAGTCAGAATCCGGTACATATTGATGCTTTCCACATCACGATACTGGGCGATATCCGAAAACCCGGGATTGGTCATGCCCAGCTCCTCGCCCTGATACACATAAGGGGTGCCCTGCATCATATGCAGTGACGTGGCGAGCATTTTGGCTGACAGTTCACGGTATACCCCGTCATCGCCGAACCGGCTCACCACCCTTGGCTGATCATGGTTACACCAGAACAAGGCGCCCCAGCCTTTGTCATGCAAACCCTGCTGCCAGTGGCTGAACAGCTGTTTCAGTGCCAAAAAATCCATCGGCGCCAGTTGCCACTTTTCGCCATTCGGATAGTCGACTTTCAGGTGGTGAAAGTTAAACACCATAGACAGCTCTTTGCCGTCCTTGGCTGAATACTGCTGGCAATGCGCCAGGGTAGTCGAGGACATTTCTCCGACAGTGACAGCGCCGTACTGCTGAAACACATCGGCGCTGATTTCCTGAAGATACTGATGCACTTTCGGCCCGTCGGTATAAAAACGCCGGCCGTCGCCAGTGGGGTCGTTCGGAAAGTCCTGCTGTTTGGAGATCAGATTGATGACATCCAGGCGGAAACCGTCCACCCCTTTTTCGGCCCAGAAACGGATAACCTGTTTCACTTCCTCGCGCACTTGCGGGTTTTCCCAGTTCAGGTCGGCCTGCTCTTTGGCAAACAGGTGCAGGTAATACTGCTGAGTCGGTTCATGCCACTGCCAGGCATTGCCGCCAAATTTCGACTGCCAGTTATTCGGTTCGCCGCCATCCACGGCATCGTGCCAGATATAGTAATCGCGGTACGGGCTGTGCTTATCCGCCAGTGCCTGCTGAAACCAGGCATGCTCAGTCGAGGTATGATTGACCACTATGTCCATAATGATGCGGATTCCCCGCTGGCGGGCGGCATCGAGCAGACGGTCGAAATCTTCCATGGTGCCGAAATCCGGATTGATACTGTAGTAGTCGGAAATATCGTAACCGTTATCAATCATGGGTGAGGCATAGACAGGAGTCAGCCAGATTGCATCCACCCCCAGGGTCTGAAGATAATCCAGGCGTTGCGTAATGCCTTTAAGATCGCCCGTGCCTTTGTTGCCGCTGTCGGCAAAACTTTTGGGATAGATTTGATAAACCGTCGCTGTTCGCCACCAGGGCTGAGCTGTCTTCGTCATGTTACTTAACCTGTACAGAAAAAACGGCAGCCGCAACGCTGCCGTTGAAGGTGATTGCCATTACGCGGCTTGTGGTTGCTGCTCGAGTTTGCCTTTTGCGGCGGCACGCTTGTACATCACAATTGTCAGCACCAGCGGCACCAGAATCGCCACCAGCATTGCCAGCAGATAGATCAGCCAGTACTGAGGCTGAATAGACAAAATACCCGGCAGACCACCGACACCAATGCCGTTGGCCATCACACCGGCGGCACCACAAATCGCCGCAGCCAGCGCTGAACCTGTCATGGCACTCAGCATAGGAAATTTGTATTTGAGGTTAATCCCGTACATGGCCGGCTCTGTCACCCCCAGATAAGCTGAAATCGCGGCGGGTACGGAAATCTCACGCTCATTTTCTTTCTTGCTGATGATGATGATGCCGACCACGGCAGACGCCTGAGCAATATTAGACAGCGCAATCAGGGGCCAGATTGGCGTTCCGCCCATGTCCTGCATCAGCTGCAAATCCACGGCGTTGGTGGTGTGGTGAATACCGGTAATCACCAGCGGGGCGTACAGGAAACCAAATAACACCGCCCCGAGAATCGCAAAATCCCCTGTCATCGCCGCTTTCGCGACATACGCCACACCATCGCCCAGCATGCGTCCGAACGGACCTATCAGGGCATGGGCCAGGACAACCGCCGTGACCAGCGAAATGAAAGGAACGATAACCAGGTACAAATAATCCGGGATAATGCGTCTGAGATTGGTTTCAATAAAGGCTAACGCAATACCGGCCAGCATGGCAGGGATCACCTGTGCCTGATAGCCCACTTTCTCAATCACAAACCAGCCGAAATCCCACACTTCCGGCACTTGCTTGCCGATCAGATAGGCATTCATCAACTGCGGCGACACCAGGGTGATCCCCAGTACTATGCCCAAAATAGGTGTGCCGCCCAGTTTTTTTACGGTTGACCAGCACACACCCACAGGCAGGAAGAAGAAAATCGCTTCGCCAATCAGCCATAAAAAGGCATGCACCTGCGCCCAGAACGGGCTGATCTGGGTGAGGGTCTGGCCATCAAACATCGCAATATCGCCGATGACATTTCTGAAGCCGAGGATCAGACCGCCGGTGATGATAGCGGGTAACAGGGGAACAAAAATTTCGGCCAGGTGCGAAATACCGCGCTCCAGCAAGCTCATATTCTGGCGGGCGGCGACTTTTGCCTCGTCTTTGCTGACCGCTTTGTCACCTAACATTGCGTTGAGCTGCTTGTACACCTGGTCAACTTCGGTGCCGATCACCACCTGAAATTGCCCGGCGTTGGTAAAGCAACCTTTCACCATAGCAATGGCTTCCAGATCAGGCACGCTCGCCGCTTTCGGGTCTTTCAATACAAAACGCAACCGGGTCAGGCAGTGGCTGACACTGACGATGTTTTCCTCGCCGCCTATTCTGGCGACCAGCTGCTCTATCTGCTGCTTATCTATTTTACTCATGCCAATATCCGTCTAAGTCGTAAGGTACACAGGGTATTGTTATTGTTTTCACATTGATGGGAATGTTCCCAACCAACAACCCCAATGATGAACCTGATAGAAAACATTGAAAATGGGAATGTTCCCATTTTGTGTTTCAGCTCACGAAGCGTGTCATTTTATTCAGAATAGACGGTAAACGGGGAAGATGTGCCTGAGCTCTCAGGCACACAATCAGCATGGCAGACGTGAACGCTGCACCAGATGGGTGACATCCGCACTCTGGCGAAGATGCTGTAACAGCAGATCGGCAGCGCGCTGACCCGCATCAAAATATCCGGGATCGACACTGAAGGTGTTGGGAAACATAAACTGCAGCAGATCTGTCGCCCCGACACCAGACACCAGCACATCGGTCCGGTTTAACTCCTGCAGCCTTTTTGCCACCCCCATCGCCAGGGTATCACTGGCACAGACAATCGCCTGGGTCTGCGTGGAAAGCACAGCGTCTGTTAATGTGTAAGCACTGTCATAACTGAGCTCGCCGGTTTGATAGCAAGGCGCAATGTGCTGCTGCGCGCAGGCTTCCAAATAAGCATCCAGGCGCAACTGCCCTGTGGTCCGATCGGCAATATCAACACCCATATAGCTGATATGTTTAAGGCCCTGGCCGGTGAACTGAGCCATTGCCAGAGAGATCATGCCTTTGTTGTCGTAACTGACTGATGAGACTGAATCGGTATCTACGGCAATCACAACGGCACGCTGCGAAAAGCTATCTAAAATAGCGCAATCAAAGCCGGAGAAACCAAATACGATGACGCCGTCAACATTGCGCTTTTCCAGCACCGCGATGTGCTCGCGGGTTTTATCGGTACTGAACTGGCTTTCCATGATCACGGCGTCATAATCAGCCGCGTAAATGACTTCCAAAATGCCGCGCACCGCTTTATTTTCTGACGGCGAATCCAGCCGTGACACAAGAATACCAATGACCCTGCTGTTACCACCACGCATTGATTGGGCTGACTTAGACGGCACATAGCCGGATTCCCGGATCACCTGCTCCACTTTTTCTCGTGTTGCCGGTTTCACTCGCGGGTCCTGTGTCAGCACTCTGGAGACGGTTGATTTGCCCACCCCAGCCAGTTTAGCGATATCGAGAATAGTGAGTTTTTGTGCCTGTTTTGGTGTCATAGCGCCCTCAGTTCAATACGTCCCCGGGAAAGGGCTTCAGGTTCACAGCCTGTATAAACGCTGTATTGTCACAGTCTTAGAGACAAATGCAATGCCTTTATACCGCAACATCCCCTCACACAAAAAATGCACCGAATTGACAATACACCAACAAAAACAGCGGAGATATCCGATACTTTCTTTAAGTGCTTGAAATAAGTTTTCCATGCACCCATATAAAATAAATACTTACTCACTTTCTGGTGTCGGCCGTTTCTGGCTTTCTGTTCTTTGCCGGTATCAGCCGAAGTACTAAAGGATAATTATGATTACTCATGTTGGCATTATCGATCAGGACCCGGTCAGGCTGATCACTTCCCTTTTAGACCACGGTGTCCCAGCCGGAAAGATGATTTTTATCGGTACAGAAGCGCAGCAAGAAACCTATGGCCGCCTGAGTTCGATACTGATACCCCGCGATATTGAGACTGAATTTTTCACCATTCCCGACTCCATTAATATTACAACCCTTCGCCAGCGACTGAATGAACTGGCAACCCGTTTGAAAGAGTCAAACAGTGAAGTTTGGTTCAATGCCAGTTGCGGCCTTCGCCACCGCCTGCTGTCTGCCTATGAGGTGTTCAGGAGCTACCAATGGCCGATTTATGTCATTGAGCCCTACAGTGATGAGATGTGCTGGCTGTATCCCGCCGGCCGGGAGCAACAGCAGGTTGAAGACCGTATCCAGCTCACCGATTACCTGACTATCTTCGGCGCGCGTGCTGAGCTGCCCGAAACAAGTGTACCGGAAGCCCTCAATCAGCAGCTCTGGGATCTGGGGCAGCGCTGGGCAAGCTCAGCGCTGGAGCTTGGCCCCGGGCTGGCCACTCTGAATTATCTGGCAACAACCTGCCGCAAAGAACAGAAGCTGGATGTCGAGTTGAGTGACAAACAGCAGGGATACAAAGAACTGGCTCTGCTGATCAACGATTTACAGGAAACCGGTCTGGCACACTATGACAATGGCATTCTGACGTTCAGACACGAAGAAGCCCGCCGCTTCGCTAATGGCGAATGGCTGGAGAACCTGGTTCACAGTACCGTCCGGGCGATTCAGAGTAAGCTGCCAACCATACAGGACCACTCGCTGGGCGTGCAGGTTTACCGCCAGATAGGTGATCGGGAAGTGCGTAATGAGCTGGACGTGGCGACTGTCGTTAATAACAAGCTGCATATCATTGAATGTAAAACCAAAGGCATGCGGGACGATGGTGACGATACCCTGTACAAACTGGAATCCCTGCGGGATTTGTTAGGTGGCCTGCAGGCACGTGCCATGCTGGTGAGTTTCCGCCCTCTTCGCCATCATGATCTGATACGGGCTGAAGATTTAGGGCTGGCGATCATCGGACCCGAACAGCTGGGTGAGCTGGAGCAACACCTGCATACCTGGTTCAAAGCAGCTGGCGGCCAGGCCAACCGGCTGTTGTGATCACTTTTGTGCGGTAAAAAAAACCGATGCATCTGGCATCGGTTTTTTTTATGGCTGGTAACTGATTATTTGTTCAGCATACGACGAGCAGCGTCAACAACCACACGGATTGCACGTGCTTCTGTTTCTTTCAGCGTCGCGTGATCTGGCGTCTCTTTCTGAGTACGGTTGATAATCACACCCGCCACACAGCCGGCACGCAGACCCGAGCTTGCACACATGGTCAGTAAGGTAGCTGATTCCATTTCAAAATTCAGCACACCCATGTCCTGCCATTCTTTCATCGAACCCTGGAAACGACGGACAACACGGCCAGAGAAAGTGTCGTAGCGCTCCTGCCCCGGATAGAAAGTATCACTGGAGGCCGTCACCCCTGTGTGCACTCCTGTGTCTTCCGCATCGCACGCTTCTTTCATCGCAGTTGCCACGTCAAAATCAGCCACTGCCGGGAATTCCATTGGCGCAAAGTGCAGGCTGGCACCGTCCAGACGCACAGAGCCAGTGGTCACTATCATGTCACCCACATTGATATGCGGCTGAATCGCACCTGTCGTGCCGACACGCAGGAAAGTACGCACACCCAGCTGAGCCAGTTCTTCAACCGCAATTGAGGTTGATGGGCCGCCGATACCTGTTGAACATACCACAACAGACTTGCCATCCAGCTTTGCACGGTACAGTGTGTACTCACGGGCACTGTTTAAAAACTCAGGCTCATCCATAAGATTGGCGATTTTTTCAACGCGTGCCGGGTCACCGGGAATAATGGCAATTTCAGCGCCCTGAAGATCAGCTTTAGTAACACCCAGATGGAATACCGCGGTCTCAGACATAATTCTATCCTTCATTGTGTGGCCTGCTTTGTGGCGGCCTATTATGGGATCTTATTCAACAACTTGAACTCTCGAATACCCGCTAACCATAGCTCATCACCGCCGTGATATGGGTGATTAACATCACATTAAATACAAATGTAAATGCAACAGATTCATTAAAACAGATCAACGATCACACTAATGTGCAACGCGATTCACTTTACCCGTAACCAATGCGCTTGAACCAGATGGAAAGCATCAGCCCTGCTCCTGGTCTTAACGTGAGCAATCAATGTTCTATGTTGCCTTATTAAGGCTCTGCACAAAGAAAAGGCTCAAGCCAGCGCTTAAGCCTTCTGATTGTAGCCCGGTCTCAGCCGGAGCGCTGAACCCGCGGCAAATTACGCATCTGGCTTAAACCGCAGCAATCGCAGCGCATTCACAGTCACCAGGGCTGTGGCACCGCTGTCTGCCAGTACGGCAACCCAAAGCCCTGTCCAGCCCAGCAAGGTGGTAAGCAGAAAGATCAGCTTCAAGCCCAGGGCCAGGCTGATGTTCTGACGAATATTGGCCAGCGTCATTCGCGACAAAGCAATCATGTCCGGTAATTCATTCAGGCGATTATGGGTCAGTGCGGCATCGGCAGTTTCCAGTGCCACGTCCGTGCCGCTTCCCATTGCGATGCCGACACTGGCCATTTTCATCGCCGGCGCATCATTAATGCCGTCGCCCACCATGGCCACTTTATAGTCACGGCTCCACTGAGCAACTTCAGTCACTTTATCTTCAGGTAACAGGCTGGCCCGAAAATCGACACCGACCTCAGAAGCGATCGCCTTGGCAGCCCGCAAGTTATCACCGGTTAACATCACACTGCGAATGCCTAACGCTTTGAGTCTGTCGACCGCCATCAGGGCATCTTCACGCAGATTATCCCGCCAGGCGATCAGTCCGACCGGCACGTTATCACGCAGCACCACCACCAGGGTTTTGCCCTCATCGCTCAGGCTGTCGATGTCAGCCTGCTGGGATTGGGTTATCCGGCCGGGATCGTCAAGACGATCTGTGGCGATAAGATGGATGACAGTGCCGTCAACCACACCCTGAATCCCGCGACCAGGCAATGCTTTGCGGTTTTCAGCATGCGGCACCGCCAACCCCTGCTGGCGTGCTTTGTCGATCACAGCCTGCGCCAGCGGATGCAGCGATCCGGTTTCTATCGCGGCGGCTTCGCTGAGCAGCCTTGTTTCATCGCCCTGCCAGACGAGCAAATCCGTTACCCGCGGTTTACCCTGGGTTAAAGTGCCTGTCTTATCAAACGCGACCACCTGCGTCTGGCCTAATTGCTCCAAGGCCGCACCGCCCTTAATCAGGGCTCCGCGACGCGCCGCTGCCGCCAGTCCCGAGGTAATAGCCGCCGGGGTTGAGATCACCAGAGCACATGGGCAGGCAATCAGCAGTAATGTCAGTCCTTTATACAGCCATTCATCCCAGGACAGGCCAAAAATCACAGTCGGCACCAGCACAATCAGCGTCGCCAGAGCAATCATCGCGGGGGTGTACCAGCGGCTGAAGCGATCGATAAAACGTTCTATCGGGGCTTTACTGGCTTCTGCATTTTCAATCAGGTGCAGTATGCGGTCGATGGCATTTTCACCCTGCTTAGACTCGACTTTAACCCGCACCAGGTGATCGGCTGACAGTGAACCGGCAAGAATACGCTCTCCCGCAAAACGCTCTACCGGAACCGATTCGCCGGTTAATGCACTTTCATCAAAGCTGGCTGCCTTATCAAGCAATATGGCATCGGCGGGTAAGCGGGCGCCCGGAGCCACTTCAATCATATCGCCGGGCTGGAGCTGATCGGCGGCCACTTCGCGTACCTGGCCGTTGGTGTCGACACGCATCGCTGTCTCCGGCACCAGCGCCATGAGGGCTTTTACCCCGCTGCGGGCACGGGCAGACGCATAGCCTTCCAGTTGTTCACCAATGAGAAACAGCAATAACACCATCGCCGCTTCGGCCGTTTCGCCCAGATAGAGCGCGCCGACAGCAGCCACGCTCATCAGGGTTTCAATTGAAAACGGCGAGCCGTTTTTAGCAAGTTTGATGGCTTTACCAATAATCGGGGTCAAGCCCACCAGCGTGGTGGCTGAAAAAGCAATCAACCCCAGAGTGTCAGACTGAGTGGAGATGACATAAGACACAAAAACCAGCGCGGCTGTCAGCGCGAGCATGCCATAAGTCTGCATGAATCCCGGAGCCGGGGCATCCTTACTCTGTTGCGGCCGACGCAAAGGGAAACCCGTTGCTTTGGCGGTGGCTTCCACCTCAGACATCATGCGCGATGAGATTCCGGCGACCACCAATTTCTCTGTCGCAAAGATCACCGAGGCCTGGTCGACACCCTCGATCGCCAGGATGGCTTTTTCCAGCTTTGCAGCACAGCTCGGACAATCCATGCCCTGTACGTGCCAGCTAAAACGCGCAACGGCACTTGGTTCAGTATGTTGCTGAGGGGCTGCGGCCTTTGCCAGCGATGCCTGATGAGAGGTATTTGGACTATCCGACCCATAGGAATGAGTGGCAGCGGAGCCTGACGGCGTCGTATGGGGGGTAATTTGCCGGATACCGGACAGGGCAGCCGCCTTGTCGCCATCGGGCGGTGTTGACAGTAAAGCTCGCCGCCTGGCGGGGTCGCTCTCTTCACTGCCTCCTGAATCGCACGCTCCCTCACAGCAACTTGCCGTCACAGATGCGGACAGACTACCTGCAGCAGAGGCAGCCATTGCACCCGGCTCGACACGTACACTGCTGCCGGTACTGACAGGCTTGATGGTATGGATGTGCGGTTTTTTATTATGGCATTGATGACACATACTGTTATTCCTTATTCAGTCAAAGTGGGCCTCAGTATCAATATAAACCTTGGAGTTACCTCCAAGGTCAAGCACTAAATACAGCTCTCAATCATTGAATGAATGGATGAAAACAGATCTCAAAAATAAAGGCGCTGAGCAGCGCCTGTATAAATCGCGTTACACCGGGTGCTTAAAGCAATCACCAATTTGATCACTGATGGCGGAAAGCACATTGCGGCGGGTAATAATACCGACCAGTCTCCCGCCTTCCACAACCGGATACAGCTTAGGTTTTTGCCCGGACATGGTTTCAGCAAGGGCAATAATGCTGGTCTCAGGATTGACTGTCAGCACATCCGTTCGCATGACATCACCCACTGTGTGGGTATCCTGGCAGTGATAACCAACTTTCAGTAACTTCTGAATAAAATCCTGTTCAGACACAAAGCCCACCACTCTGCGGTACTCATCAACAACAGGCCCGCCAATCTGCTTGGATGACAGCATCTTGTCCAACGCTTTAGACAACGACATACCTGCTTCAAAGGTTACCGGTCGGGTGTTCATATAATCTCTGACTTTAATCGACTCCATGTATCCCCCTGAAATTTTTCTTATATAACCGCAGGCAGATTCAGAGTGTGTCAATCTGAGTGCTTATCCCTGCGCCGATACCTTAAGTGTCGTCGATTTCAGCCAAATGTCTAAATTGATAGGTTCTATTTTATTCATTGTCGTTACCTATGATGCGCGCTTAAGAAAGGAGCAACATCATAAACATAGCCAGGGGTAATTGATCGCCGTTGCCCAGAATCACCTTATCGCCCACCAGTTTTACAGCAATAAATGCCCTGTCTTCTTTCATTGTCAGAACACCGCTCTTAATCAGCCGGTCGGTCTGAGGCTCCAGCCCTTCGGTCAATGTCAGCAACTCGGACGGAAACTCAAAATACATATCACCATCAAGCTTGCTGGTAACTTGTGCCAGATTTTGCGACGCGCGCGCCAGGCCTGGCTGCACAGTAAGACGGACATGACCTTTTATTGGCCCTTCAGGTGCGACCACACTGATATCTTTCAGGTTCACGGTCAGCCCTTTGGCAACCAGCAGATCCAGCGCTAACGCCATATCCTGAACCTGATCAGGGGATAATTCGCCGTCCAGCTGATCACCCAGCGCACTGAGACGGGTTACCGCGTCATAATCGAGATCAGACAACAGCAAATCGACATTGAATGTCTGGTATTGCTTGCCGTCCAGACTGGTCAGAGACGCGATGCTGAGCTGGTTGCTGTTCGTTAACTGCGCACTGACTGCCGGACTCTCCTCTGTCGCTGCCTGAGCTTCTGACAGGCTATTGAGTGACGCTACCTTGATGGTATCCAGATCCACGGACTCTTGGGTCTGATTATTGGCAAAGCCCAGCTTGCTTATCTGCAGTTGCTGGTTGCCAATCCAGAAGCGTCCGTCCCAGCGGCCTTCCCCGCCACCTGTCACACCAGACACCTGCATGCTTTCATCAGCGACTGTCTGCAATAATGCATCTTTCAGCGCATAGCTGAAACTGCCGTTTCCGTCAGCAGAGACAGTCCCG
Organism: Photobacterium sp. SP02; assembly: GCF_038519165.1. NCBI lineage: Bacteria > Pseudomonadati > Pseudomonadota > Gammaproteobacteria > Vibrionales > Vibrionaceae > Photobacterium > Photobacterium sp. SP02. The sequence goes on along the minus strand of NZ_JASJOJ010000037.1, from coordinate 7,213 downwards.
GTAAAGGTCAGCGGCTCAGACTTAAAGGCGTTGCCATCCTGATCGTTATACACAAAAGGATTCAGGGTTAAATCAAGATCGGTTTTTCTTGTCAGTGCAGTGCGCGTTGTTAAGGTTAATGGCACCGCATCGCTGCCCCACCAGGCTTCAACCTGAGAGGCGACCTTATCATCAACCACCAGCGTACTGTTGGAAGTGACCCCAAAGACACCATGATGAATCTCATGCGCAATGTGCCATTCGGTTGGCCAGTCCTGCTCGGCGAAAACCTCTTTCCAGCTGGATTTCAGCGCAATTTTCGACACAGCATGAGAGGTCAGATAACCACGTTCATAGCGTTCAGTGGTAACAGAAACATAAGGGCTGTTGTATTCCCCCACTGTGTCCTGATAAATACGCTCGCCAATCTGACCGACGGCCAGAGGCCAGCACAACACTACGGCTACCGCACCCGCAACAGCACCTATTTTTCCTAACATGTTTCTTTCCAATGATTATTTCCTGACGAATGCAATGAGTGTATTACAAACACCATCTTTGCTCTATGGATCAATGACTTTTATCACTGAGCACGGGTGATTAATCTGCTTGTCAGCCGGAGCGCACTGTGGGAAAGTGATCGCAATTTCAGATTCAAGGAGTGCAGTGATGAAAGTTGCCGTGTTCAGCGCCAAAAAATACGATCAAATTTCTTTCAATAAGAGCAATCCGCTTTTTGGCCACCAACTGAGTTTCTTTGATATTCAGCTCAACCTGCAAACCGCGAAACTGGCCCACGGCTATGATGCTGTCTGCGCATTTGTCAACGACGATCTGAGCAAACCCGTGCTTGAAGCGTTATCTATTCTGGGGGTGCGAGTCATTGCCATGCGCTGTGCCGGATTTGATAAAGTGGATGTGGATGCCGCCAAAATGTACGGCCTGCAGATTGTTCGGGTGCCCGCATACTCTCCGCAAGCCATCGCAGAACATACTGTCGGGTTAATGCTGAGCCTTAACCGTAAAATTCACCGTGCATACCAACGCACACGCGATGCCAACTTTTCATTGGATGGCCTGACGGGTTTTAACTTTTATGGCAAAACCGTCGGGGTTATCGGCACCGGGCGGATAGGTATCGCCACCATGCACATCCTGAAAGGCCTGGGCATGACCATTCTGGCCCACGATCCTTATGAAAACCCGGAAGCGATAAAGCTGGGGGCGACTTACACCTCGCTGGACGAGATTTACCGCCAATCGGATGTCATTACCCTGCACTGCCCGATGAGCAAAGAAAATTACCACATGCTGGACGCGCGTTCTTTTAGCAAGATGCGCGACGGTGTCATGATCATTAATACCAGCCGTGGTGAACTGCTTAACTCGAAAGATGCGATTGAAGCACTCAAAAGCCAGAAAATCGGCTCACTCGGTGTGGATGTCTACGAAAATGAAAAAGATTTATTCTTTGAGGATAAGTCCAACGACATTATTCAAGATGACGTTTTTCGTCGTTTGTCTTCCTGCCACAATGTGCTGTTCACCGGTCATCAGGCCTTCTTAACGGAAGAAGCGCTGGCCAACATCGCCGACACTACGCTATCGAATCTCAATCATTTTGCGCAAGGGACAAAATCTGGCAACGAATTAATACAATAAAAATCTTCTATCCGTTATTGTGATAAAATGGCTTATTAAAAATTTGTCAATGATCACAATTATGTGATTTTTGCTGCATTTTTACGCTATTGTCCCCGTAATACGGCACTTAATCTAAGGCCAACCTGTTATTGCAGGGACGAGTTGATTAAAATGCTCCAATTCATTTTTTGTTCTTTGGATGAAGATTCATGCGTAAATCGTTTATCGCTGGTGCCCTGCTACTGTCATTGGCTTCAGCAGCTCAAGCTAATTCAGCTAATACTATGAGCAACTTCAGCTACGACTATACAGAAGTGCGAATTGGCCTGAGCCCATTAACCTATGGTGCAGGTTTCAGCAAATCTATCCACCCGAATGCCCATTTAACCGGTAGCATCGATTCTGAATTCGAAAGCGACTGGGATCTTGCCTTAGGTGTTGGCTTCCATGCACCTATTAACAACTGGGCAGATCTGACGGGCGAGCTTAAAGCGCGCAACATCAAGAACAAAGACGAGTTTAACGACAGCACTGGCAAAACAGGTATGGAAATCAACCTGGGTGTTCGTCAATGGTTAGGCCCGCAACTTGAAGTAGGTGCCAAGCTCGGCCACATTAACGTTCATAAAATCGAAGAAACATTCGGTTCTGTTTATGGCCGTTTCCATGCCACTGAGCTGTTTTCAATCGGCGCTGAAGGTCGTTTCAACGATGTTTACGGCGATCAACTGTTACTGACTACCCGCTTCAAATACTAAGCGGGTACGTATAAAACATAGATAAAAGCCCGGCAGTCATGCCGGGCTTTTTTGTTTTATGTGCCTCACTCGCGCCATACCACGTCAGGTTTAATGCCAGGTAAACCAATACACGAGCTGAGATCAAAAAAAGCCCGTCAATAACGGGCTTCTTGTTACAGTCGTAGTCTGACTTGTCTGTTTATTACCAGCCAGTGACTTCTCTCAGTGCTTTACCGATATCAGCCAGGCTCTTAACGGTTTTCACACCCGCAGATTCCAGTGCTGCGAACTTGTCTTCCGCAGTACCTTTACCACCAGAAATAATCGCACCGGCATGGCCCATACGCTTACCCGGAGGAGCAGTCACACCTGCAATATAAGAAACAACCGGTTTGGTGACATTCTCTTTGATAAATGCTGCGGCTTCTTCTTCCGCAGTACCACCGATTTCACCAATCATCACGATTGCTTCTGTTTCAGGGTCTTCCTGGAACAGTTTCAGGATATCAATGAAGTTTGATCCCGGAATCGGGTCACCGCCAATACCTACACAAGTAGACTGGCCGAAACCTTCATCTGTGGTTTGTTTTACGGCTTCATAAGTCAGCGTACCTGAACGCGAAACAATACCCACTTTACCTTTCTTGTGAATATGACCAGGCATGATGCCGATCTTACATTCGTCAGGCGTGATCACACCCGGGCAGTTAGGACCAATCATGCGAACGCCGGTTTCTTCCAGCTTCACTTTCACGTCGATCATATCTGTTGTCGGGATACCTTCTGTAATGGTAACGATCAGCTTGATACCGGCATCAATCGCTTCCAGAATGGCATCTTTACAAAATGGTGCTGGTACGTAGATAACAGAAGCTGTTGCACCTGTTGCTTCTACGGCTTCGCGCACAGTGTTGAACACTGGCAAATCCAGATGTGTTGTGCCGCCTTTACCTGGTGACACACCGCCAACCATTTGCGTACCGTATGCAATGGCCTGCTCAGAGTGGAAAGTACCCTGACCGCCAGTGAAACCCTGGCAGATGACTTTAGTGTCTTTATTAATTAGTACAGACATTCTTATTTGCCCTCCGCAGCAGCAACAACTTTCTGAGCTGCGTCGGTTAGCGACTCAGCTGCAATGATATCCAGACCTGACTTGGCCAGTACTTCGCGACCCAGATCAGCGTTAGTACCTTCCAGACGAACCACAACCGGTACCGTCACGCCAACTTCTTTAACCGCGCCGATGATACCTTCTGCAATCATGTCGCAACGAACGATACCACCGAAGATGTTAACCAGTACGGCTTTAACATTATCGTCAGACAGGATGATCTTGAATGCTTCTGCAACGCGCTCTTTGGTCGCACCGCCACCAACATCCAGGAAGTTTGCCGGCTTGCCGCCGTGCAGGTTTACAATGTCCATGGTACCCATGGCCAGACCCGCACCGTTCACCATACAGCCAACGTTACCGTCGAGAGCAACATAGTTCAGCTCCCATTGCGCTGCGTGTGCTTCACGTGCATCTTCCTGAGAAGCATCGTGCATATCACGCAGTTTTGGCTGGCGGTACATGGCGTTTGAATCGATGTTGATTTTACCGTCCAGGCACAGCAGGTTGCCTTCACCGGTGATCACCAGCGGGTTAATTTCCAGCAGAGCCAGGTCATACTGAGCAAACATCTGGCCCAGACCCATGAAGATTTTCACGAACTGCTTAATCTGGTCGCCTTTCAGGCCCAGTTTAAATGCCAGTTCACGACCCTGATAAGCCTGTGGGCCAACCAGTGGATCGATAGCCGCTTTGTGGATCAGCTCTGGGGTTTCTTCGGCAACTTTCTCGATTTCCACACCACCTTCAGTCGATGCCATGAAAACGATACGGCGAGTACCACGGTCTACAACGGCACCCAGGTACAGTTCGTTTGCAATGTTAGAAGCTTCTTCAACCAGAATTTTGGTTACCGGCTGACCGTTTGCATCTGTCTGATAAGTCACCAGGTTTTTACCCAGCCACTTTTGTGCAAACTCTTTAAGACCTTCTTTGGTGTCATGCAGTTCTACGCCGCCCGCTTTACCGCGGCCACCAGCGTGAACCTGACATTTGATGACCCACTTGTCACCACCGATTTTACTTGCTGCTTCCGCAGCCTCTTGTGGGGTATCACAAGCATAGCCTTCAGGAACTGGCAGGCCATACTCAGCAAAAAGTTGTTTTGCCTGATATTCGTGCAGATTCATTATGTTCTATCCGTTATCTAATCCCTGTGGGACGTGTTATATCCATTGAAATACTCTTGGGTATTCCTTCGTCAATCAATCTGGCTCAACAACCGCCACCTCAGAACAGTGGCGGATCGTTATGCGCAGTGTTACACGTCCAGAAGCAGACGTGTTGGGTCTTCAAGCAACTCTTTAACGGTTACCAGGTAGCCTACCGACTCTTTACCGTCAATCAGACGGTGGTCATAAGACAGCGCCAGGTACATCATAGGCAGGATTTCAACCTTGCCATCAACGGCCATTGGACGGTCCTGGATCTTATGCATACCCAGAATCGCACCCTGAGGCGGGTTGATAATCGGCGTAGACATCAGCGAGCCGAATACACCACCGTTAGTGATAGTGAAGTTACCGCCAGTCAGTTCATCAACTGTCAGCTTACCGTCACGGCCTTTGATCGCCAGTTCACGGATACCTTTTTCGATTTCAGCCAGGCTCAGCTTGTCACAGTCACGCAGTACCGGGGTAACCAGACCACGCGGGGTCGACACAGCAATGCTGACATCGAAGAAGTTGTGGTAAACAACATCATCACCGTCAATAGACGCATTCACTTCCGGGAAACGCTTCAGCGCTTCAACAACCGCTTTGACATAGAAAGACATAAAGCCCAGACGAATACCATGACGCTCTTCAAAGATGCCTTGGTACTGCTTACGCAAGTCCATGATTGGCTTCATGTTCACTTCGTTGAAGGTCGTCAGCATCGCTGTGCTGTTCTTCGCTTCCAGCAGACGCTCTGCAATACGCTTACGCAGACGAGTCATAGGAACACGCTTTTCACTGCGGTGAGCCAGAGGGGCTTCCACTTTCGCTTCAGCAACGGGAGCTGCGGATGCAGACTTGCCATTTTTCACGAACGCTTCTACGTCTTCGCGAGTGATACGGCCACCCACACCACTGCCTTTCACAGCCGATGCATCAATACCGTGCTCGCTGATCAGACGACGTACCGCCGGGCTCAGAGCATCATTGGTCTCTTCAGCCAAAGACGCTGTAGTACGTTTTGTCGGTGACGCTTCCGCACTGGCAGTCTTATCTTTGGTTGGCTCGCCGGCAACCGCGCCAGCTTTGATTTTACCCAGCAGCTGCTTGGTCAGCACTGTGGTACCTTCTTCCTCGAAAATGGCTTCAAGAATACCGTCTTCAGGTGCAGGTACTTCCAGCACTACTTTATCCGTTTCGATATCTACCAGAACTTCATCACGGCTTACTGCATCACCCGGTTTCTTGTGCCAGGTGGCTACGGTTGCGTCTGCTACTGATTCAGGTAAATCGGGAACCAGAATTTCGATTGTCATCTCAGTTTGTCCTTTTTGTTCCAGCTCTGGGTTTATTGTTCTGTGTTCAGCGCGTCATCAATCAACGCTTTCTGTTGTTTCAAGTGTACTGACATATAACCAACGGCAGGGGAAGCTGACGCTGGGCGGCCGGCATAGGCTAGTTGCGCGCCTGCAGGCAGGGCAGCACGGAAATTATGCTGGCTGCTGTACCAGGCACCCTGGTTTTGCGGTTCTTCCTGGCACCATGCGAAGTCAGTCACATGCTGATAATCAGCCAGTGCAGCTTCCACATCCTCTTTCGGGAATGGGTACAGCTGTTCAATTCGGATAATGGCGACATCCGTCTGCTCACGCTTGCGACGTTGTTCCAGCAGATCGTAATACACCTTACCTGAACACAGTACAACACGTTTCACTTGTTTCGGATCCAGCGCATCAATCTCACCGATTGCAGGCAGGAAATTACCTTCAGCCAGATCGTCCATTGTGGAAGTACACAGCGGATGACGCAGTAGTGACTTAGGCGACATGACAATCAGAGGACGGCGCATCGGGCGCAGCACCTGACGACGAATCATGTGGTAAACCTGAGCCGGCGTTGAAGGAATCACAACCTGCATGTTTTGTTCAGCACACAGCTGCAGGTAACGTTCCAGACGCGCAGAGGAGTGCTCCGGGCCCTGGCCTTCATAGCCATGTGGCAGCAGCATAGTCAGACCGCACATACGGCCCCACTTCTGCTCACCAGAACTGATGAACTGATCAATGACAACCTGAGCACCGTTTGCAAAATCACCAAACTGAGCTTCCCAGATTGTCAGGCCACCCGGCTCTGCCGTGGCATAGCCATATTCAAAGGCCAATACGGCTTCTTCTGACAACACAGAGTCGAAAACCTGGAACGGGCCTTGTTTGTCATGAAGGTTAGCCAGAGGCATATAAGTGCTGGCATCCGCTTGGTTATGCAGCACCGCATGACGATGGAAGAAAGTACCCCGTCCGGAATCCTGACCTGTAATACGGATGCGGTGACCATCATCAACCAGCGTTGCGTAGGCCAGCGTTTCGGCCATACCCCAGTCGACACCTTTCTCACCGGCGACCATAGACTGGCGATCGTTATACAGTTTCTGTACACGACTTTGCAGTTTGTGGCTTTCAGGATACTGACAAACGCGCTGACCCAGTTCATGCAGGCGCTGACGACCCACTTTATGGTCCCACTCTTTGGTCCAGTCATGGCCCAGATACGGAGCCCAATCCACTGAGTGCAGTGCCATC